>JAPKZP010000311.1 GCA_026393735.1 Acidobacteriota bacterium | reverse complement strand
TCAGGCGATCCCCGAAGCTTGGCAGGCCCAACTCGGCGCCTGGCTTCTGAGCGTCGGCGCCAACGCCCTGCTGGGGATCAGCATCGGTGTGCTGGCGCTCGTCGATGGCGTCCTGCTGGCGGCGTCCCTGATCCGCTTCCGGCGGGCACGGCTCATCCTCGACTAGCGCGGCACGAAAGTGCACGAAAGGGGCACGAAAGGGGTCGGGACCAATTTCGCAACGAGCTGGGCGCCAGTTACAGATCTGAAATCGACGCGCGTGTCTTACAGTGTTGTAACTTTTCGGTGTGCAGTTACTGAAATTCGTCCCGACCCCTGTCGCTGGCTTTTCGGTGTGCAGTTACTGAAATTCGTCCCGACCCCTGTCGCTGGCATCAGCCGCTGAGTCGGGGTCCCGGCCGCGGCGTCAGCGAGGCGTCCAGGTCGACGATTGCTACGACGCCGAACCCCGGCAGGTTGCCAATCATGAAGCGCGCATCCCGGATGATGACGCGCTGGCCGCCGTTCGGCAGGGTTCGCACCTCGTAGCTGGGGAAGCGGAGCCACCGGCGGACGCCCTGGACGAACGGCGCGGCCAGAGCCGCGTGCACGGCGCGACCCTCCTCACCGATCGGCACCGACCCTGGTGTTGCTGTCGCATCGGGCCCACGGGTCCAGTCGACCGGCACGAACAGGTATCGGTCGCCCATGACGACGATGACCGTCCGCATCAGGGGATCGGCGGGCGTGGGCATGGCGGCGACGCGCATCACCGCGACACCGCGATCGCGGGCCCATGCACGGACCTGCGATTCCGCGACCCGCGATCCGGCAATCATCGCCCCGATGTAGGCCAGCGCGACGGCGAGGGCGATCCCGGCGACGCGCGGACGCCGGTGCTCGGGCACCAGGATGCGGGCCATGAGCCAGGTCGCGATGGCGACGAGCCACGTCATCCTGGCCCAGAACGGCACGAGCGGGTTCAGCACGAGCAGCAGCGTGGCTCCGGCGGTGATCACGATCCACGTCAGCACACCCGGACGGTGCGTGGTCCACGCGAGCATCACAGCGCCGCCCAGAATCAGCCAGAGCCACGGATCGACAATGAACAGGGCGTCGCCATAGAACCACCGATCGGAGAACGGCATCAGCAGGCGCACCCCGTAGTTGTTCAGCCAGTCGAGGAACGGGTGTGAGAGGACGCCGACGACCGACAGCAGCAGGAGCGGCCGGGCCCTCGCCGGGGCCTCGCACGGTTTCCATCTGCGCCGGACAGTCCGGTCGAACGCCAGCATGACGAGGGTGAGCAGGACCGGCAGGGCGGCCATCGCCACGATCCCGTGGGTCAGGCCGCGCCGGAAGCCGAACGCGAGATCGGCGCTGTGCAGATAGCACGCACCGTCGACATCCGGGAGGTTCGCCGCGATGAGCAGCGTCGACGTGGCCAGCGGCGTGAGACGCTTCAGGCCGGTCTCGGCCAGACATGCGCCCGCCAGGGTGTGCGCGAGGGGTTCCATCAGGTACTCGTGGAGGTCACGTCCAGGGGTGGTCGGGCTCGGGTAGTCGCCGCTCTCACCAGCGACTCATGATAGCATTTTGCCTGTTGATTCCTGGACGAGGAGGTATCTGATGAGCGATGCGGCAGGAGGGTTGAAGCTCGGGCAGCGTGTGCCCGACTTCGAACTCGAGACGTTCGAGCCGGCGAAGGGCGATTTCGGGACATTCTCGCTGGCGCAGCAGATCGCGAAGAAGCGCTGGACGATCTTGTTCTTCTATCCGGCCGACTTCACCTTTGTTTGAGCGACCGAATTCGCTGCTCTGGCAGAGCAGCAGGACCGGTTCGTCAAGATGGGCTGCGACGTGGTGACGGTCAGCACCGACACGAAGTTCACCCACCTCGCATGGCGCGAATACGAGAAGGAACTCGCCAAGATCAATTACCCGATGGGGTCTGACCCCACGGGCAAGCTGGGCCGGATGTTCGGTGTGTACGACGAGGGCTCAGGCCTGACGCTGCGCGGGACGTTCATCATCAATCCCGAGGGCACGCTGCTCGGCAGCGAGGTGAACTTCTACAATCTCGGGCGCAACATCGACGAGATGATGCGCAAGTTCAAGGCCAACGTCTATCTTGCCAAGAAGACCAACGAGGCGTGTCCCTCCAAGTGGAAGGACGAGGGCGACAAGACACTGGCGCCGAACGCCAAGATGGTCGGCAAGGTGCACGAGGCGCTGAACGACTAGTCTCCATCGGCAGGCATCCGCGTGCCGATCGCCGCGGCTGCCTGCCGTTCCCTGATCGACACCCGCGTCACCGCGATCGTGGAGTGCCGCGTCTCACGCGGGACAGGACACGACCATGGACTATCGTCTGCTCGGGCGCACGGGCGTGCGCGTGTCGCCGCTCTGCATCGGGACGGTCAACTTCGGGGGCGGGACGTCGGAAGGCGATGGCATTCGGCTGATCCACGCCGCCTGCGACGCCGGGATCAACTTCATCGATACGGCCGACACCTACCACGACGGGGCAGCCGAGCGAATCGTGGGGAAGGCGCTCGCGGGCCGGCGCGACCGGATCGTGCTCGGGACGAAAGTGCAGGGGCGGACCGGGGACGGGCCCAATGACGTCGGCGCGTCGCGACTCCACGTGCTCAAGGCCTGCGACGACTGCCTTCGCCGGCTCCAGACGGACTACATCGACCTCCTTCAGATTCACCGGCCGAACCCGGGGATTCCCGCGGACGAGACCCTTGGCGCGCTCACGGATCTCGTCCGGGCCGGCAAGGTTCGATACATCGGGTGCTCGACCCACCCGGCGTGGATGGTGATGGAGGCGCTCGCGGTCAGCGAGCGCATGGGGTTCGCGCGCTACGTGAGCGAGCAGCCGCCGTACAACCTGCTCGATCGGCGCATCGAGAACGAACTGATTCCGCTCGCGCAGCGCTACGGCCTGGCGATCATCCCGTGGGCGCCGCTGGCCCAGGGGGTGCTGGCCGGCCGGTACCCGTTCGACGGCGCGCTGCCGTCCGATTCCCGGGCCATCCAGTTCCCCGGTCTCCCAGGCCAGGACGGCATCTACAGGGACCGGGTGACGCCACGCGGCCTGGAACTGGCCCGGCGGTTCGTGGACGTGGCCCGCGGCTTTGGCAAGACGCCCGGGCAGTTCGCCCTGCTCTGGTGCAAGGACCAGCCGGGCATCACCGCCCCGATCCTCGGCCCGCGAACGCTGGCCCACCTGACGGATCTGCTTCCCGTGCTCGAGATGGCGCTGACCGACGACGAGCGTGCTGCCTGCGATGCCCTCGTCCCGCCGGGCGGCGTCGTGACGAATTTCCACAACACTGCGCCCTGGATGAAGACTCCCATCGCATGAAGCTCGCATTCATCGGCACGCACGGCACCGGGAAGACGACCCTCTGCTACGACCTGACGGCGGCGCTCAAGCGGCAGGGCTCCAACGCGGACATGGTGAAGGAGGTGGCGCGGCTGTCGCCGTTGCCCATCAACCGGAAGACGTCCCTCGACGCGCAGATCTGGATCCTCATGACCCAGGTGGCCGAGGAAATCCGATCCGCCAGCGTGCACGACATCGTAGTGTGCGATCGCAGCGTGCTCGACAACTATGCGTACCTGATGTTTGCGTGCGGCCGCCAGAAGGCGATCGAGCGGTTCGTCGACCACTGGATGAAGAGCTACGACGTGCTCGTCAAGGTGCCCATGCTGGGCGGCGCGACGGAGGACGGCGTTCGCGACACCGACGAGTTCTTCGTCCGATCCATCGATCAGCTCGTCGACACACTGCTCACCGAGAAGAGAATCACGCACTGCCGCCTGGACCCGGTCAGCCGATCCGGATGGGTGCAGACGGCGCTGGCGGCGGTCGTCCAGCACCCCAGCCTCGCCGGCCGCCTTCTCTGAGGCGCGGCTGTCTCTCTCTTCCTACAGGCGCTGGCCGTCAGTGCCGTCGCCGCTGCGGCGGCTTGTGCCCGCCGCGGCCACCACCTTCACCGGCCGGCGCGTGTTTGTCCAGGATCGACTGGAACCGCGCCGTGCTGCTTGGCCGCGCACCATGGGACGCTCCGCCCGGCCGGGACGGCCGTGCGCCGTGGCCCGCAGGCCGAGAGCCGTCGCGGCGCGGGCCTCGCGCCGCGCGAGCTGCGGCCAGCCGCTCGCGAATCGGGATCTCCAGCTTCTCGCTGGTCTTCTTCGCGTAGTCGAACCCGGGCACGGTGATGCGGGGCAGCGGCTTCCCAACCACCCGCTCGATCGCTCTCAAGTCCTGTTCCTCGTCCGGCGCGACAAACGTGAAGGCGTCGCCCGTGGCCTCGGCCCTCGCGGTGCGGCCGACGCGGTGGATATAGGCGTCGGGATCCTCCGGCACGTCGAAATTGACCACGTGGCCGAGATCCTCGATGTCGATGCCTCTTGCGACGATGTCGGTCGCCACCAGGATGCGGAAGCGCCCGGCCTTGAATCCCGCGGGCGCCGCCGTGCGCTGGCTCTGGCTCCGGTTTCCGTGGATGCGGGCCGTGGTGATCCCGTGCCGCTCGACGTAGTCCGCCAGCCTGTTCGCACGGTGCTTCGTGCGGGTGAAGACGATCGCGTCGGCGATGATGTCGCGCGTAACGCGCGCGGGCACGGGTACACCGCCTGCGTGATGCCGATGGCCGGCATCGACTTGCGCTCCATGTTGATGGTGACCGGGTCGCGGAGCATCTCTTTGGCCAGGGTCAGGATGTCCCGGGGCATCGTCGCGCTGAAGAACAGCGTCTGCCGCTTCGCGGGTACCTGCCGCAGGATGCGGCGGATGTCCGGGAGGAAGCCCATGTCGAGCATCCGGTCGGCCTCATCCAGCACCAGCACCTCGAGCGACGAGAGCCGGGCGTAGGGGTGCCGGAGATGATCCAGGAGCCGGCCCGGCGTGGCGATGATGACGTCAACGCCGCTTCTGAAGGCGTG
This sequence comes from Acidobacteriota bacterium, assembly GCA_026393735.1. Classification (GTDB taxonomy): domain Bacteria; phylum Acidobacteriota; class Vicinamibacteria; order Vicinamibacterales; family JAKQTR01; genus JAKQTR01. The sequence continues at coordinate 969 of JAPKZP010000311.1, read as the reverse complement.
CTCCTGGGGGCCCATGCCGACGCCCCCGAACACGGCAGCTCCCGTGACCGGCGTATGCACCGCCAGTTCCTCGAGATGGGCCTGAATCTGGGCCGCCAGTTCCCGCGTGGGCGTCAGGATGAGCACCCGGGTCGTCCGCCGGGACTTGCTCAACAGCCGGTTGAGGATCGGCAGCAGGAACGCGGCGGTCTTGCCGCTGCCGGTCATCGCGCACGCCAGGACATCCTTGCCGGCTGCGGCCGGCGGGATGGCCTGATCCTGGATTGGTGTGGGACGTTGAAACCCCAGTTCCTTGACGGCTTTGAGCAGCGCGGGGTCGAGCGAGAAGGTGGAAAACGGCATACTCCAGCATACTCGCTTCGAGACGGCCACCCTGTGCTATTCTTGGCTGCCCTCGTCGTCGTACGGCCCCCGTCACTCGTCACTCCCACTACGCGCAAGCACGGAGAAGCGGACATGAGACATCGACTGTTCGTCTGTCTCGGACTCCTCCTGCTGGCCTGCGTCTGGTTGGTCCCGACGCACGCCCAGGAAGTGAGCCTCACCAGCCAGGTGATCGAGCGGACGCTGCCGAACGGCCTCAAGGTGTTGATGGTCAAGCGCCCCGAGGCGCCCCTCATCAACTGCATCCTGGCGTACCGGGTCGGCTCGGTGAACGAGCGTCCCGGCATCACCGGGGTGTCGCATTTTCACGAGCACATGATGTTCAAGGGCACGTACTCCATGGGCATCAAGCCTGGCACGCTCCAGAAGGACCTGGAATACGACCGGCGGATCGACGCGCTGGAAGCCCAGATCGTCGCCGAGGAATCCAAGGTGAAGGGGCGTGATGACGCCCGGATCGTCGGGTGGAAGAAGCAGGTCAGCGACCTGCTCGCGAAGCAGAAGGCCGAGACGATTGTCAGCGAGGAGATCTGGGGCGCGTACCAGGAAGCCGGCGGCACTGGATTGAACGCCTCCACCGGCCAG
>JAPKZP010000339.1 GCA_026393735.1 Acidobacteriota bacterium | reverse complement strand
TGGGGTCCCTGCGGCCGCTCGCTCGGGCACTGGTTCAGCGTGCGCGAGCGGGGCACGATGTTCGCCGTCTGGAACATCGCCCACAACGTCGGCGGCGGGCTGGTCGGCGTCATCGCCGCCTACAGCGCTTCGCAGTTCGGCTGGCGCTACGCCTTCTTCGTGCCGGGTGTGCTGGCGCTGATCTGCGCCGTGTACATCCTGGTCCGCCTGCGCGACACGCCGCAGTCCGAAGGGCTCCCGCCGATCGAAGAGTACAAGAACGACTATCCGACATCGCACTCCGAGGACCACGAGCGCGAGCTCGGCACGCGTGAACTGCTGGTGCACTATGTGCTCGCCAACCGGGTCATCTGGCTGTTCGCCTTCGCCAACTTCTTCGTCTACATCGTGCGCTACAGCCTGCTCGATTGGGGCCCGACGTACCTGAAAGAGGTCAAGCACGCCGATCTGGCCCAGGGCGGCATGAGCACGATGGTGTTCGAGTTCGCCGGCATCGTCAGCACGCTGCTGGTGGGCTGGTACTCGGACCGCGTGGGCGGGCGGCGCGGCATGGTCAGCCTGCTGTGCATGATCCCGATCTTTGCCGCGTTCTCGGGCATCATCATGACGCCGCCGGGCCGGCTCTGGCTCGACATGACGCTCTTCGCGGTGATCGGCTTCTTCGTCTACCCGCCGGTCATGTTGCTGGGGGTGGCCGGCCTCGACTTCACGTCGAAGAAGGCCGTCGGCACGGCGGCTGGCTTCATCGGCCTGTTCGGGTATCTCGGCCGGACGGTCCAGGGCAAGGGCCTCGGATGGATGGCCCAGTACTACGGCTGGGATGCCGCACTCTACGGGATGCTCGCCGCGACGGCGATCTCCATCCTGCTGCTCGCGTTCACGTGGAATCTCAGGCCACGCGGATAGTGGCCTCGACGAAAGGACAAGTCATCATGCGCAGCGTCGGTGTCGTCAGCCTCGTCGGGTTGATCGTTGGGGTCGGCATCCTGGTGGGGGGAGCCATCGAGGCCAGGCAGGCCGGCAAGATCCTCATCTCGCATCGGGGCGCGTCAGCCTACGCCCCGGAGAACACCCTGCCCTCCTATGAGCTGGCGATCCAGCAGGGCGCGGATTATGTCGAGCAGGACCTGCAGGTCACCAAGGATGGGGTCCTGATGTGCCTGCACGACCTGACGCTGGAACGGACCACGGACGTGGAAGACGTCTTCCCCGCCAGGTTCCGCGAAGTGACGGTCGACGGCAAGGCCGTGAAGCAGTGGCCAGTGGCAGACTTCACGGCGGCCGAGATCAAGCGGCTCGACGCCGGATCGTGGAAGGACCCGAAGTTCGCGGGGACGCGCATCCCGACGTGGCAGGAAGCGATCGATTTCATGCGAGGCAAGGCCGGCCTGTATCCCGAGACGAAGGCCCCGGAGGTCTACGGCAAGCTGGGATTCGACATGGAGCGGCTGGTGCTCGATCAGCTGAAAAAGAACAAGTTGGACATCCCGGGCGTGGATCCCAAGACGCCTGTCATCATCCAGTCGTTCAGCGCGGCCAGCCTGAAGAAGATGACCGACGAGTTGAAGACCAAAGTGCCGCTCGTCTACCTGCTGGACGGAGGCGCCGAGAATCAGCAGTACATGTCGGCCGACGGCATCACGAAGGTCAAGGCCTTCGCATCAGGCATCGGGCCGAACAAGAACCTCGTCCTCACGAACCCGGACCTGGTCACGTGGGCGCATCGCGCCGGCCTCACGGTGACCTGCTGGACGTTCCGGTCGGCGAACACCGGCACGTTCGCCAGCGTGAAGGAGGAAATGTCGCACTACCTCTACACGCTCAAAATCGACGCCTTGTTCACCGACAATCCGGATCAGTTTCCCCGCCAGAAGTAGCGTCGAACACTCTGCAGCAAGCGGGGTCAGACTCCACTTCTTCTTCTGCAATGGGCCATGGCGCCATGGCAGTCCTTGAAGTCGACTCTGACCCCCATGACGGCACACACCGAAGCCT
>JAPKZP010000198.1 GCA_026393735.1 Acidobacteriota bacterium | reverse complement strand
CGCTGCCGCAGCAGGTCGACGATTTCCTTGCGTGCGGTCGTGAACCCGCCGAGCGCGCCGCCCATGGCCTTGCCGAGCGTCGACGTGATGATGTCCACCTCGCCGAGCACCCCACAGTGCTCGACGGCTCCGCGTCCCGTCGCGCCGAGAAACCCGGTCGCGTGCGACTCGTCCACCATGACCATCGCGTCGTAGCGGTTCGCCAGATCGACGATGTCGCGCAGCGGCGCCACGTCGCCGTCCATCGAGAAGACGCCGTCGGTGGCGATCAGGATGTTGCGGGCCGGAACCGGCTCCTTGCCGAGCCCGGTGTGGTCCCACACGTCGGAGCCCTCCCGCGCCTGGATGAGCTTCTGCTCCAGGGACCCCATGTCGGCGTGCTCGTAGATGAACCGCTTGGCCTTGCACAGCCGGATGCCGTCGATGATGCTCGCGTGATTCAGCGCGTCGGTGATGATGACGTCGTCGGCCGTCAGGATGCTCTCGAACAGGCCCCCGTTCGCGTCAAAGCAGGACGAGTAGAGGATCGCGTCGTCCAACTGGTAGAAGGCGGCGATCGTCTGCTCGAGCGTCTTGTGGAGGTCCTGCGTGCCGCAGATGAACCGCACCGAGGACAAGCCGAAACCGTGCGAGTCGAGGCCCGCGTGCGCGGCCTTGATGATCGCCGGGTGATTGGCCAGGCCGAGGTAGTTGTTCGAGCAGAAGTTGAGGACGGTCCGGGGCTCCGCGTCCGCCGGGTAGCGGACGGTGATGTTCGCCTTCTGGTCCGAGAGGATGATCCGCTCGTCCTTGTAGAGGCCGGACGTCTTGATGCTGTTCAGTTCGCGCGTGAGGTCGTGTCGGGTACGTTGGTACACAGAGCGTCTCCAGAGGGTGCTGAGACAGGAATACCACGAAACCAGGCGCGGCGGGGAACAGTTGGACGGCGGGCAGGTACGCCTAGTTGTGGAGCACGACGCTCAACAGAGAATGGTTAATGGTCGTTCCGGCGGCCCCGACCTCGATGAACCCCAGGTGGTCTGCGAGAGCTTGGGCAGGAGTCGGTCAGGCTCGCCCTTCGTACCGTAGCGGGCGAAGAGCAGAAGAGCTTGGGCGAGCCGCTTCTCGCTCGAGTTGAAGAGCTGGTCGATCAGGTCCTCCTCGATGCGGATGTTCCTGCTCAGCATGTACGCGATGAAGCGGTCCGACAGCGTGTGTTCCGCGTGGAGCACGCGGGCCATCTCGGCCTTGGTGATCACGAGCACCGTCGTCGAGGTGAGCGCCGTCGCGGTCGCGGTGCGGACAGCCTGTCCCGCCAGACCGCCCTCGCCGCAGAAGTCCCCCTGGCCGAGCATCGCGACGATGACCTCCCGGCCGGTCTTGGAGGTCACCGACAGCTTCACGCCGCCCTTTTGGATGTAGATCACGGTGTCGGCCGGGTCGCCGTCCGAGAAGATCGTCTCCGACCGCCGATACGCCACGACCTCTCTCGCCACACCCGCCGAGTCGAGGAAGACCTGCGCGTCGAACGCCATGGCGCCGCGCGACTTCGAGGAGGTCTTGGCGCTCATACTGCGATACTCGCACGTGACCGCGCCACGCGCTGTTCAGAAGTGAACACCGGCGCCCGGCGACCGTCACTCATGCGCGCCTCCTCCAGCCACCGGCCGAATCGTGCGGGTGATCACCCCGGAATCAACCACCACGCCCGTGCGCGACGTCGTCTGGAAGTACAGGTCGTCACCGGCGATCTCGACCATCATGAACGAACGGTCCGTGTCGAACCCCGTCGCCGTGATCGCCGAGGGCGTCAGATTGCCGGCGCGCAACGAGCCGGAGGCCCCTTCCGTGAAGTAATAGATGCCGTGCTGTGGGAGCACCCGCTCGTACACGTGATCGTGGCCGCTGAACACGACATCCACGCCTTACTTCACAAACAGGGGTTCGACCGCCTTGCGCGTGTCGGGGGCCGAACCGTGGAACCTCGCCGAGGAGTACAGGGCATGATGGAAGAAACAGCTCTTCCAGTCTCCGTTGCCGGCGTTCCTCAGCTGCGTCTCGAGCCACTTCGTCTGCGTCTGGTCCATGTAGTTGGTGTCCAGCGCGAAGAAGTGCACGTGACCCTTCTTGAAGGTGTAGTAGTTCGCGCCATTCATGTTGAAGGGCTTGTAGAACCGCTCGTTGGTCTTGTCGTGGTTCCCCAGTGTGGCGTAGAAGGGCACGCCGGCGTCGAGGAGCGGCTTGTAGGGCACCGCGAAGTCCTTGTCGAAATCGACTGGCAGGCTGCCCGTGTAGAGATTGTCCCCGACGGTGATGACAAACTCGAACGGGAACGCCGCGCGCGACTTCACCATCTGCTGCGCGACCTCGAGCTGGGGCCGTTCGCCGGTGCCGAAGTCGCCGATCACGGCCAGGCGGACCGAATTGGCCTGGAGCGGAAATGCGAAGTCAGCCGCGACGCCGGCCGGCGGGACCGGCGTGGCAACGGCCAACAGCACTACACAGAGCGCGCCGAGACGTCGCATGTGCGGGTCCTCCTATGAGGCCGGGGGAAGAATGACGCGGGTGACGTCCACAATCAGGCGCGATTCTACGTCAATCAGGATCAGCGCCCGGCCCACCACGCGGTAGGCAACCTCGACGGGCAGCGGCGGAAACGCCGCCAGCAACTCGGGCGAGAGCGCTGTGATGGGCTCCGTGTCCGGGTAGACGCTGTTCACCTCCAGGCGCATCTGCGGATTCGGCGCGCCTGGCTGCATGTACGCGCGGGACTTGCCTGATTCCGGACCTTCGAGCGCGTTATGGATGGCGTGGCGAAAGGCTTCGCGAGCCGAGGACGTAAACAGGTCGCCCGGCTTCGCGTGCGGCCGCGCCTCCCGGATCTTTCTCGCCAAGGCCTCCTGATACGCCGTAATCATCTCCGGCAGGTCCGTGGACTTCAGGGCAGGCAGCTTCGACACGACGCTCTTCTGCAGCGTAACGTACGCCTGCACGCGCGCCGTGAACTCCTTGAATCCCTTAGCGTCCTCCGCCTTGTGCGCGCTCGGCGCGGCGCTCTGACCGGAGAGCGTCAGGGTGGCGACAGCGCACAGCGAGAAGGCCAGCAGGCCCGACGCCAATCGGCGTTGGACGAAACGCTTCGTGCTCATTCGATTCTCCTCGGCGGCGCGGCGTCCTGGGCTTCGTGGACCGCGTCCTTGACGGCTTCTTTCACAGCCTGCTTCACCACTTGCTTCATCGTGTCCTTGACATCCTTGTCGTGGAGCACGTCGTCTCCGGCCTTGACCACGGCCTGCCGTACGGCGTCCTTTACCGTGCTGGCGAGCGACTCCAGCTCGTGCGTGAAGACGCCAACGGCCTTCGCGACATCCGCAGCGGACGCGGCAGCCGGCTGTTCAATCGGCGCGTCGGCGGGTTCTGGCGGAATCGGCACCGCCTTCGTGGTCGTCCTGGCCCAGTCGGCCTCGAATGTCGCGATCAGCTGTTTCACGGCCTTCGGAGCGCTCACGATGAGACCCACCTCACGACGCGAATCGAGTTCGGCCGGACGAAGGCTCTGACTGCCCACGAAAGCCTGGCGCCGGTCCCGGATGATCGTGCGCGTGTGGAGCCGCAGGCCCGCCAGCTTCTGCGCCTCGAACGAGGGTCGGCCCGCCACCTGCCCGATGACCTTGACGTCCACGCCTGCCTTCGCCCGCCCGTGCAGGATCCCCAGCATCTCCCTGTCCGAGATCCGCGGGTCGTAGATCAGCAACTGCGTCCGCGCCCGCTTCAGGAATGTGCCGAGGACGTGCCGGGAGTTCGCCGGGCTGACGACGAACTTCTCGATCTTCGGCGCGTACGGCGTCCGCGTGCAGTCAGCCGTGAACAGATTCACCGCCTCCTGAAGGCAGTCCGGCCGGCTGGTGAAGACGCCGAATCCGCGACTGTGCTCGATGTCGAGGGTCGTAAAGTTGAACGAGAGCACGTACAGGATGCGGCGATCGATCAGGATGTACTTGCCGTGGTACCTGATAAGGTCGTCGGCCGTGCGCGCCACAATGATCCCGGCCGCCAGGCAGCGCAATTCGAGCTGGCGCAGGCGTTGCTCGCCGCCACGGTTGGCAAACGCGATGAGCGTGGTGACCCGGACGCCCCTCGCGGCTGCCGCCACAAGTGCCGCCTCGATGTCCTTCCGATCGAGGCGGAAGATGGCGACTTCGACGCTCTTCTTCGCGCGTTTGATTGCCGAGAGCAACGGGGCGACACCGCCCGCCGGTTCGATGATGAGTCTCACAGCCCGGCCTCCCCACTCCCGGAACCGCGCGCCTCGCGCCC
>JAPKZP010000395.1 GCA_026393735.1 Acidobacteriota bacterium | reverse complement strand
TCGGCCGGCGCCCGTGCGCCCGCGGCGGATGCGGATGAGGGCGGCGCCGGCGAAGGCGCGGGCGCCGCGGGCCGTGAGGCCGGCTGCGACAGCCGACGCGCGACCTGCGCGGAGGACGCCGGGGCCGGCCGTGATGCTGGCGCGGCCGCCGCGCTGCGGCCAGGCGCAGCAGGCGAGAGCGGCGCCCCGCTTTCGAGGCGGTCGATCAGTTGCTCGAGCGGCGTCAGCTTCCGGAGATGGATCCACCGGAGCAGCGCCATCTCGAGATGGAAGCGCGGTTCGGCGGCGCCGCGGATCTCGAACTCGGCGCGGGTGAGCACGTCGAAAGACCGCAGCAGGTCCTCGCGCGAGAACTGCGGGAGCAGCGCCGTCAGGCGGTCGCGATCGCTGTCGGGCGCCACATCCGGGTCGGTCATCCGCGTCGGATCCACGGACAGCACCAGGAGGTCCCGGACCAGGCGCGCCAGTTCACGGCAGAGCAATCGCAGATCGTAGCCCGCCTCGACCGCGCGCCCGGCCAGCTCGAAGGCCGCCGGGCCGTTTTCGGCCGCGACCGCGTCGAGCACGTCGAACAGCAGATCGCGGCCGACCAGGCCCAGGACTGTCGCCACGTCCTCGATCGTGATCGTCGTGCCCGCAAACGCAATGACCTGGTCGAACGCCGTTTCGGCGTCGCGCATGCTGCCTTCGGCCGAGCGCGCGACGAGCGCGATCGCCTCGGGAGATGCCGCAATATGGTCCGCAGCCGCGATCATCTTCAACTGGTCGGCGATCGCCTTGCTGGCGATCGTCTTGAACTCGAAGACCTGTGACCGCGACACGATGGTGTCGGGGATCTTGTCCGGCGCCGTCGTCGCCATGATGAACGCCACGTGCGGCGGCGGTTCCTCGATGGACTTCAGCAGCGCGTTGAACGAGTGGTTCGAGAGCTGGTGAACCTCGTCGATGATGAAGATCTTGAAGCGATCCCGGGCCGGCATGATCCCGAGCCCCGCGATGATGACCTCGCGAACATTGTCGATCTGGGTGTGCGTGGCCGCGTCGATCTCGAGGACGTCCATGTCGCGGCCCTCGGCAATCTCGCGGCAGGCGTCACACGGCTCGGGCAGGCCGGCTCCAGCGGGGAGAGGATCGCGCACCGCGCGTGGATCGCCCGAGGAGGGAGGGGGCAGCACGCACGGATCCGCCGTCGGGCCGTTCACGCAGTTGAGCATCCGGGCGAGGATGCGCGCCGTGGTCGTCTTTCCCACGCCGCGCGGCCCGGCGAACACGTACGCCTGGGCGATGCGGCCGCTCGAGATGGCGTTGCGCAGCGTCTGCGTGACGGCGCGCTGCCCGACAACCTCGTCGAGCTTCTGCGGACGCCAGCGGCGGGCAATGACGGTGTAGGACATCGAGGAAGAAACCAGAAGTCGGTTGCTCGCGGGCCCCACTGCGGCCCGGGTTGTCCTGCGGCACATCGCAGGGTCCGCTTAGTGCTGCTGCCTTCCGGCCCTGACACAGTTCACAGGCTGAGATTGCACAGGGTCCGGGCCGCAGTGCGACCCACGAGCGACAGATGTTTCGACGCGCTCCAACGTCCAGTGTACCAACATTGGGGCCGGATCCCCAATCCCCAATTCCGCTCGCCACGCCAAAGCCCAAAGGGCGAAGGCCGGAACCCCGCCCGCCCCATAATGACCCAACCAACTGCGGGAGCCCTGTGTCTACTGAGGGTGTGAGCGATCCGGAACTGGTCGAGCGGGCCCGGCGGGGCGACGACGCCGCGTTCGGGGCGCTCGTGGACCGGCACCGGACAGCGGTCATCCGCGCGGCCATGGCCGCCCTGGGGTCCCGCGAGGACGCCGAGGACGTGACCCAGGAAGCGTTCGTGGCGGCGTTCCGGCACCTCCGGGACTTTCGCGAGGATGCCAGCTTCAAGACCTGGCTCCTCTCGATCGCCTGGCGCAAGGCGCTGACCCGCCGCCGCAGCGTGAAGACGTTCGTGCGCCGGTTCGTCCAGCCGCCGGAGGACACGGAGTGGCAGGTGCCGGATGCCGGACAGACACAGGAGCGGGATCTGCTGGACGGCGAGTTGCGGACCCACATTTCACGCCAGATCGCGACGCTCACGCCAAAGCTGCGAGACGCGCTGCTGCTGGCCGCGTGCGGCGACTACACCTACGAGGAAATCGCCGGGATGCTCGTCATCCCGGTCGGCACGCTGAAGTGGCGGGTGAACGAAGCGCGGCGGCAGATCAAGGTACGGCTGGTGGGACTCGGGTACTGACGGGGTTCCGGACCTCAGGATCGGGATTCGGCGCTGGATGCGGTCCGTCTCCTGATGTGGCGCAGGGCTTCAGCCCTGCGTACGCGGGTGTGTCAAGCAGGCCTGAAGGCCTGCTCCACAACCAACAGCAGCGAGCTCCGATGTAGAGGACAGGGCGATGGAAGATCAGCTGGACAGGGCGATCGACGCGGTGGCGCGGGAGATGACGAACGTCGACGCGCCGGCCTCCACTCGCGCCGAGGTGCTCGCTCGCGTCGTGCACGATCGCACACGCGCCGGTATGGGACTGCCCCGCTGGGCATGGGCCGGTGCAGCAGCCGTGATCATTCTCGCCGGTGCGGCCGGCCTCTGGCTGGTCCGGGGATCCGGTGGCACCAACTCCGAGCCGGCGTTTGCCCGTGCCGACACGAAGCCATCTTCACTGCAGCCGTCCCCCTCTGCGTCGGCTGCGCGACCCACGCACACAGGCGCCTCGGCGGCGACCGCAGACGACCCGGCACGCCGCCCGCGCTCGACAATCGCGCAGGCTGTTGCGCCGCCGGTGCCGGCCGGACTCCCTGACGACTCGGGCCCGGCGCCGCTCGCCGCACCGGGCCCGATTGCGATTGTTCCCGCTTGGGGACATTCAACCGATCACTGTCACGACAGCCGGCCCGGGTTCGGCCGAGCCCCAAAGGAGAGACGAACGATGAACGCGCGCACAACAACAGCACTGACCATGTCCCTCTTCCTCGCCGCGGCAGCCTCGGGCTGGGCGCAGGGTTCGCAGAGCGCGACGACCCTCGCACCCGCGGCCTCGTCGGGGTACCGCGCGGCTCCGCAGCCCGCCTCCGGGCAGACGATGCCCAAGGTCTCCCGCCTGACGACGATCAGCGAATGGGATCAGCAGGCGCCACCGGTTCCTCCCGTCCCACCGGCTCCACCGGTCCCTCCGTCGTCCGGCGTCAGCGGGCAGCAGGCACCGAAGGTCCAGATGCCGATGGGATTGGCTGCTCAGAAGAAGGGCCAACTGGTGAACGTCAGGGTGGAGTTCACCATCACCGACCAGGTCGGAGCCAAGCCACCCACGAAGAAGACGATGAGCATGACCGTGGCGGAGGGCGAGAACAGCCGGATCCGGACGATGGTCGAGGCCTTCGCGAAGAGCGGGTCCACCGTGCAGCGGGTCCAGGCGCCGCTCTCCGTTGACGTCAGCCCCGTCATCGAAGGCGCGAAGATCCGACTCGAGTTCTCGCTCGAGTACAACCTCGTCGACGATTCTGGCGTGGAGAGCGCACCGCAGAACAAGACCACCGTGTCCGAACGTCTCGCGGTCGTGCTTGACAGCGGTGTGCCACTCGTCGTCGCGCAGTCCTCTGACGCCCTCTCCGATCGGAAGCTCACGGTCGAGGTGAAGGCCACCGTGCTCAGGTAGTCGTGTCGGGGTTCGGGGTTCGGGGTTCGGGGTTCCGACCACCCTCGCGTCGTGCCCGCGCAGGCGGGCACCCAGGCTGGATTCCCGCATCCGAGGGAATGACATCAAGGTACAAACCCGAACCCCGGGCCCCGGGCCCCGAATCCCGAACCCAGAATCCCGCCCCGGTTGTACGGTATAGTCCAGCCGTTCTCCAGCCGGGGGCCCATCGCGTGGATACTCTGCTTTCCGTGGCTGCCAGCGTAGGGATCACGCTCGTGTTGCTGGGAGCGATTTTCTACGTCCGGCGACGGCTTCGCATCGTTCGCGCACTGACGTTCGTGCTCGGTCTGGCAGCAGTGGCAATCGGCCTGGCGGTCTACAAGGCCACGGGCGTGCGCCTGCTCCCGGACTTCGAGGCGTTCTTCGTCTGGATGATCGCGACACTCGTCGCGATCACCGTGTTGCGGCTTGCCGGGCTGTACCTCTTCGACGTCTACCTTCGCATCCAGCGCGGCGTGCGCGTGCCGCCGCTGCTGCCGTCCCTCTCGCTGGCAGTCGCGTACCTGCTGGCTGCCCTGCTGACGCTGCGCGCCGTCTACCCCGGCCTCAATCTGGCGCCGCTGCTCGCGACGAGCGCGGTGACATCGCTCGTGCTTGGACTCGCGCTGCAGCCCATCCTGGGCAACTTCTTCGCCGGCGTGGCGATCAGCTTCGAGCAGCCGTACCGGATCAACGACTGGATCAAGATCGGTGACATCGAAGGACGTGTCGTCGACATGACGTGGCGCACGACCCATCTGCGCACGCGAGACAACGACGATCTCGTCATCCCGAACGCCAAGGCCGCGGACGAGTACATCCTCAACTGTCACTACCCGACCCCGCTGCACCTCGCCCGCATCTACGTCGGCGCGCACATGGCCGCCCCGCCGTACCGCGTGAAGCACGTGCTGCTGGAGTGTGTGTCCATCGTGCC
>JAPKZP010000737.1 GCA_026393735.1 Acidobacteriota bacterium | reverse complement strand
GATCGACTTCGCCATCGAGGCGCGGCGGCAGCACGGGTTGACCGCGGCCGACGCCATCTACGAGGCCTGCCGCGTGCGCTTCCGGCCGATCATGATGACGACGATGGCGGCGCTGTGCGGGACGCTGCCGATTGCCCTGGGGGTGGGGGCCGGGTCCGAAGCGCGGCGGCCGCTCGGCCTGGCCGTCGTGGGCGGGCTGGTCGTCTCACAGACACTCACGCTCTACGTGACGCCGGTCTTCTACATCTACATGGAGCACATGCAGGACTGGCTGGCGCATCGCCGGGCCGTGAAGCCGCACGCGATCGAGCGCGGCCATCCGGCCGTGGAGCGCACGAACATCAGTTCCTGAGCCCCCGGGTGTTGCAGGATGCGCGGCACGGACGCGATCGAGGGCCGCGCTGCATCCTGGAGCGCTGCGCGCGCGTCTCATGAAGGTCTGTCACCCGGAGGTGCACCGTGACCCTGACACGATCGCTGCTCGTCTACGCCATCACCCTGCCGGTCTTCTTTGCGATTGACCTCGTCTGGCTCAGCCTCGTGGCAAAGAACTTCTACCGGCAGCACATCGGACACCTGCTCGCACCCCAGGTCGACTGGGCCGCGGCCGTCTTGTTCTACCTGCTGTTCATCGGGGGCCTGGTGTTCTTCGCCGTGAGGCCGGCGCTCGAGGCCGGCAGCGCCACGCGCGGGCTCGCGTACGGAGCGCTCTTCGGGCTGCTCACCTACGCGACGTACGACCTGACCAACCAGGCCACCATGCGCGACTGGCCCGTCATCGTCACCGTCGTCGACCTGGCCTGGGGCTCCGTCCTCAGCGCCACCGTCGCGTATCTGAGCTACCAGATCTCCAGCCGCGTCTTGTGATCGAGTGGATGGCCGGCGACCCGTGCGCGGCCGGCAGGTTGCGGCGGACGCCGGCGCCTACAAGTCCCGTGGGAGCAGGCGGGGTCTTCCCTTGATGGACACCGCGCCGAAGTGCTTCACGTCGAGCGTCGCGATGGCGTCGGCCCGCAGGCGTTCCGCGACCACAATCACGACGGCGTCCACGAGTCCCAGGCGCAGTGTCTTGTAGCGCCGGCAGAGCCGATCGGCCGCCGACACGTCCTCCTGTCGGCCCCATTCCACCGCGAACGCACCGGACGACAGGTCGGCAAGCCAGAGATCCTGGGCGCGGGGGCCGAGGTGTGCGGCGACGAGGTAATCGACTTCGGGGAGGATGGCCCAGGGCAGGATCCACCGGTCGGGGTCGTCTTCGTACATCCGCCGCACGGCGTCGTGGTGCCGGTCGCTCTGATCGAACAGTGCGATCAGGGCGCCGGTGTCGGCGATGATCATCGCGATGTCCCGAATCCGGCCAGCAGCGCTTCCGCCCGCTCGCCGAGATCGGGGCGCCCGCTGCGGGCGGCTCCGACGCTTCGCGCGACGCGCACGGTATCGTGCTTGGCCACGTATTCGGCGATGGCTTCGCGCACCAGGACGGCGGGTGCGACACGGCGCCTGAACGCGACGCGTTTGAGCCGACGGTAGTGCTCACTGTCGAGGTACAGGGTGGTCTTGTCCATATATCGCTACCACATATGGTAATAGGCTTCCGGCGTTGCGTCAACAATCACGCGCGTGCCGGCACGCGCGACCGTCAGATCGCCGTCGCTCGCCCTACTTCGTCGCGGCCGCCTTCTCCG
>JAPKZP010000147.1 GCA_026393735.1 Acidobacteriota bacterium | reverse complement strand
TCGATCGGGCTGCCGACACTGAACGGGTTCATCGGCGAGTTCCTGATCCTGCAGGGCGCCTTCAGGGCCAACCTCTGGTGGGCCGTGATCGCCGCAAGCTCCCTCGTCCTGGGCGCGGCTTACATGCTGTGGCTCTACCAGCGGACGATGTTCGGCAAGGTGGAGAACCCGAAGAACGAGACACTCCAGGACATGAACCTGCGCGAAGTCGCGACCTTCGTGCCGCTCATCATCCTGGCCCTCTGGATCGGCCTCTACCCGTCGCCCTTCCTGCGCATCATCGAGCCGACGGTCACGAGCGTCATCTCGCGGCTCAACCCCGCGTATGTGGCGCCGGTGACGGCGGCCAAGCCGAAGGACTGCGACGAGAACACGCCCGCGTCGCCGTTCCTGACCGCGCCGTGCGGTGACACGAAGACCGGCACAGCCCCGGAGACCAGCCCGACAGGAGGGCGGCACTGATGCCAGCCTGGTTTTCACTGAACGACCTGTACTACCTGGCGCCGGAACTGGTGCTGGCAGGGGCCACGCTGCTCCTGCTGATGGCCACCGCGGTCACCCCGCGCCGTCATCAGCGCTGGCTCTCGTGGATGGGCCTGGCGGCGATCCTCGCCTCGGCGCTCACGCTCGTGAGCATTTCGACCGGCACGCCGATCAACGTGGCGAAGGGGCTCATCTCGATTGACGCCTTCGGCACCTTCTTCAAGGTCATCTTCCTGCTCGCCGCGGCGCTGACGCTGCTCATGTCCATCCGCTACCTCGACATCGAGGGGTCGCGCCACGGGGAGTACGTCTTCCTCGTGCTGTCGTCGACCCTCGGCATGATGTTCATGGCCAGCGGCACGGACCTCATCACGATCTTCATCGGCCTCGAGACGATGGCGATCGCGTTCTACATCCTGACGGGCCTGTTGAAGACGAACCGGCGGTCGAACGAGGCGGCGGTCAAGTACTTCCTGCTGGGGACCTTCTCGCTGGGCCTGCTGTTGTATGGCCTGTCGCTGCTCTATGGCATGACGGGCTCGACCAACCTCCGGGCCATCGCCATCGCGGTCGCCGATCACGGACACGACCCCTGGCTCATCCTGGCGGTCATCCTCATCGTGGCCGGCGTCGGCTTCAAGATTGCCGCGGTCCCGTTCCACATGTGGGCGCCGGACGTGTACGAAGGCGCACCCACGCCGATCACGGCGTTCCTGTCGGTCGGGTCGAAGGCCGCGTCGTTCGCGATGATCCTGCGGATCTTCGTCGAAGGGTTGCCCTCGATGTCGGCCGACTGGACGATGCTGTTCTACGTGCTGTCGGTGCTGACCATGACCGTGGGCAACATCGTGGCGCTGACGCAGAGCAACATCAAGCGCATGCTCGCGTACTCGTCCATCGCCCAGGCCGGCTACCTGCTGATCGGCGTGATTGCCGGCACGCCGCGCGGCATCGCCGCGATGCTCATCTACCTGCTGATCTACGCGTTGATGCAGCTGGGGGCGTTCGCCGTCGTCATCCTGATGCGCCGCACGGACGCCATCGGCGATGAACTGAAGGACCTGAGCGGGCTGTTCGGCCGCCAGCCCCTGGCGGCGGTGGCGATGCTGATCTTCATGCTGTCGCTCGGCGGCATTCCGCCGACGGCCGGCTTCATGGGGAAGTTCTGGCTGTTCAGCGCGGCCATCGACGCGCATTACGTCTGGCTGGCGGTGATCGGCGTCCTCAACAGCGCGATCTCCCTCTACTACTACCTGCGCGTGGTCGTCTTCATGTTCATGAAGAACGAAGCCACCGGGTCGCAGCCGGTGCTGGCCCCCGGGCTGGCGGCCGCGCTCGTGTTCACGCTCGCCGGAACGCTGCTGCTCGGCGTATACCCGAGGCCGCTGTTCGAACTGGCCGAAGTGTCGGCTCGCGCCCTGGGCGTGGTCGGGATCGCGGCGACACCGTTCTAGAGGATCGTACACCCGGAGGCTGAAGCCTCCGGGCTACGAAAGCCGGCGCTTCTTGAGCAGCCCGGGGTCCGCGAACGCAGCGGTCTTCTGTCGCAGCCCGGGGTCTTCAGACCCCGGGATCCGCGGCGGCCTCTGGCGTGCGAGCGTTTCCGAACAGCCCCGGCCCTCCGATCACCCGTCCGCGACAGACTGCGCTGCCGCATGTGCAGTCGAACGGGATCATGTGGCGGTCGTAGAACGTCGCGTAGTCCACCGTCAGTTCCTCACCCGCACGGATGTTGCGCAGCGCCACGAGATTCAACCCCGCGAAGGCCGTATTGGGATCGCAGGAGTGATTCTGCGGCGCCCAGCCAGTAGGCTCGGTATCCCACAGGACAAAGACGTCGGGGCTGATGGGATACGCGTAGCGGTAGAACACCTCGCGATCGGCCGGCGACCATGTCCGTTCGACATGGGCGCGCGAGACGATGCGCTGGGCCTTTCCCTCGCCCGCGAAGACGGTGCTGCCTGCCGGGAGGTCCCGGGCGGCGAACATGGCGAAGCTGTCGCCGCAGTGTTTGACGGAGTACGGCGACTGCCGGCGGGCGTGCCGCGCCAGGCCTTCGGCGATGATGGCGTGCAGGAACCCTGCCTGGCCTATTCCGTCGAACTGCAGGATGTAGTCCGCGGAACCCTGGTAGCCGTCGGGATAAAAGACGGAGCACGCGAAGTTCGCCTCGAGGAAGTAGGCCCCGCCGTCCGGAGCGACCCTGAAGTCCATGCGCGCGTAGCCGGTCCCCGAGAAACCCGTAAATACCTGAAGGGCTGCATCCTTCAGGCGCCGGGTGAGGTCCGGATCCGTGCAGAGCACGTTGCACTCGGGATGGAACTGAGTGACCTTGAGGGCGTAGGTCTTGAAGTGCGGACCCGGAGGAAACAGGAACTCGAGTGGCGTCAGCGCCACCGGTCGTTCGGCGGGATCGGGCGTGCCGTGCAGCAGGACCGTGAACTCCCGGCCGTCCACGTATTCTTCGACGAGCAGGCTGCCGAACTCCGGGAGCTTCGCGCCCACCTGGAGCTCCAGGGCTGCGGCAGTCGTCACGAGCGACCCCTCGTCGATGCCCATGCTGTCGCCGTATGCCGCCGGCTTCACGAACAGCGGGTAGCGCAGACGGCCGGCTGCCGGAAGGTCCGCCGCGCTCCTGACGAGCACCCACGCCGGCACGTTCACGCCCGAGGACAGCGCCACGAGCTTCATCAGGTCCTTGGGCGGGTCATAGAGCGCGCTGGTGGGCCCGGTGAACGGCAGGTTCAGATGCTCGAGTGCGTGGATGACGTCGATCGACGGGACGTCCGAATCGAGATATCCCTCGCAGAGGTTCACGAAGATGCCGAACCCGCGCCCGGCCAGCGACTTGATCTGCGAGAAGGTCGACACCTTGTTCAGGAACTCGTGGTGGTACGTGTGCTCAGGCAGAATCTGCGACAGGTCGCGCGGCGGGTCGTAGTGCCGGTAGTCGCAGGCCGAGCCCTCGTAGGAAGGCTGGAGCACGCACACCTTCATAAACTACCGCTTTCGGGGATGACCGTTGTCCTGATGGCGATCGAACGCGTCGCGGAGAATCTCCGCGACGAGCCGGTGCGCCGGAATCTCCGCAAGGAACAGCATCTCGCCGACCGAGGTTTCCCGGTCACCCGACAACCCGCAATTGGCGTTCACCTCAAGGACGAACAGTTGATCGGCTCGCTCGTCCAGGCGGATGTCCACGCGCCCGTAGCCGGCGCCGTCGAGCGCCAGGAACGCGCGGGTCGCGAGGTCTTTCAGCCGTTCCCGAAGATGCTCCGGCGCCAGGCCGTACCTGTAGAACGGTTCGCCCTCGGGCAGGCGGGATTCCTCCTTGTATTCCGACCAGTACCGGTCGTAGCTCAGGAACCGCTCGTGGGCGGGCAGCGCGGAATGGAAGAGCCGCTGGACCGGCGGGTAGGCGCGCGCGCCGCGAGGATCAGCCCGATCGGCCACCACGAGCACCGTGAACTCGGGACCGTCGATGAAGCGTTCCGCAAAGAGGCCGGAGCGCCTGTAGAACTCGCCGTCCTCGCCGTCGAGCAGGACCTTCACGCGGGCCCTGACGCCGTCGGCGTCGTGGACGAGGGACGTCAAACCGATGCCGCCGCTGCCGGCCGACACCTCCGGCTTCACGAACGCCGGATAGCCCACCTCGGCCTCCAGCCGCGAGATGTCCGCAGGCAGATCCCGAAGCGGCACGAACGGCGCGGTGGCCACCCCGTGCTCACGCAGCCGGGACTTCATCGGCACCTTGTACGTGGTGATCGCGTAGAAGAACGACGAACTGCCGGTAAAAGGGATGGCCGTGGACTCGAGCGCCTTCACCACCGAGACGCCCGGAGACCCGTCCAGTTCGTTGCCGTCGCAGAGATTCAGCACGAGCGCGCGGCTCGAGCGGTGTTCCGGTTGCAGACTCGCGATGACGGACGGCAGATTCTCGAGCGTCACCGCCACCCAGCGCCAGTCGTACCCGAGCGTCGTGAACCAGCGGTCCAGTTCGTCACGGAAGTCCTGGAGGTCGTACTCCGGGCTCTCGATATGATCGGCC
>JAPKZP010000806.1 GCA_026393735.1 Acidobacteriota bacterium | reverse complement strand
TACGCGCACAGCGAGGCAGACATAGCCACATGGCACTTCAGCCGCGACCGCAACGTCGACGATGGCTGGAAGCCCGTCTATGACTGCTGGGATGTCGGCGATCTGCCCGGCATACCACCTGTGAGCAGTAATGAGCCCATCGGACCCGGTTCGTCCGTTGCCTCGCAGACCGACGGCATTCGTCTCGTGATGGCGGCCGTCTTCGCCTACGTTGCCAGGCTCCCGATGTACGTGTTCCACTGCGAGGCCGGCGTGATGGGTCGCAGTCGCTTCGAAGACACGCCGGGCATTCGTGCCTACCGGCCTCTCATCACGATGCTGCCCGCGGACCTGCCGAACTGGGAGCGGAGCGATGCGAGGGAGCTGCGATCGCTGTTCACCATCTACGCCGGCGGCGCTCCAAACACAACGTGGCCCGGATCGCCTGCAAGCTCTGATGGATGCGTTCGTATGGTCGGTGCGCGCAAGGGGTCTCAGTTTGTCTACGCGGCCATCGGCATCCGTTCCGGCGGACTGACGATTCGTGCTCGCGTACCCGTCTCGTTCCGTACCGTCAGCCCGCTCACCGGGCAGGTCACCGATGCGGTCCGCCTACGCGCCGGCGAGCAGCGGACCCTGGATGCTGGTCCCGGAGCCCGGGTCCTGGTTGGTCGTATAGTTCCTTGAGGTGCGGCGCACCGTGGGTGCGACCAGTCCCTCAGCGGGTCTCGTTGTTCTCGTCCGGCTCCCCGTCGAATGCGGGCAGGCGCACGGCAAGGGCGGCCAGAAAGCCTGCGATCGGCCGCGCCAGCATCGGGTATGGCAACGATTGCTTCAGTTTCCAGCCACTCACCGGAACACGCAGACGGCAGTGGGCGCAACCTGCACTGAACGGTTATCGACTGGCCAGAGGCTGGCGGTTGTGGCACTCCCGCAATCGCCTTCAAAGGTGGCCTTCAGCGAGCCTGCGGTGGCCAGATGGCCTGACGGGGGTTTCAGGCCAGGCCCAACCAGCCGATTCCATGCCAACACTTCGCCTGTCATCGAAATGGCTGAAGAATGAAGGAGTCGTTGCCAGACGCCTACAAAGGCTGGCCTGGCATCGGCGCGGGCTCGTGGCCGCAAAGGCGGTGCGCCCTACAAGATGACAGCCTCCAAGATCCGGCTGGCGATGGCGGCGATGGGACAGCGCGAAACAAACGTGGGTGACCTCTGTAAGGAACTGGGGATCACGCGCCAGACCCTGTACAGGCATGTCGGGCCGGACGGCACGCTACGCGAGGATGGACGGGCACTGCTGAAGGAGAAGCCATAGGGGCGCGTCCCGAAAGTGTGTGGATTGTCGGGTAAGGGGCACGGCGTTGCCGCCGCCCCCTCCCCTAGGAACCGTGCGTACCCGTTTCCGAGTACACGGCTCTAGCATCCCGAACGCCCCGCGCCAGCATGGCGGGACGCAGCGGCGTCGCCAACGTTCATCATCGTCTTCGCCGCGACGGCGGCGGCGTTACGATATTCGGCCACACATCCTCACCGAGTGACCCCGTAGCAGGAGTGCTGTTCCCGCCAGGCCGATGGCGCCGACGCAGGTAAGCCGCCCACGCGGGATCGTACGGATTGGTCTCCAGATGCAGCGGAACATGCCTCCGTATCCGCGTATGGTAAGCGCGTCGTAGGTGGACGGTATGCGACCCGTCCTTCTTCGGGAGCGTTCCATGGAACACCCAGTTGTCACCGCCGACGGTCGTGAAGTACTTCGCCTTCACCCACCGGGCATGCTTGTTGGGATGTCGCCGCTTGCACCACCACCACAGCACCTCGAAGATCGCATGGTCTACACAGCCGAAGGTCGCTTTACTCGCCGCGCGACAGTGGTAGTTTGCCCATCCGCGTATCTTCGGATTGAGCATCCGCACCAACTCGCCCGCCGTCACCTGCTTGTGCCCCTTCACGACCCCCCGGATGGTGTCCAGAAACGTCTGCACGTTCCGGTTCGACGGCCTGGTGAGGACCTTCTTGCCGAACTTGCGGACGTTCTGGCCCAGGAAGTCGAAGTAATTTAATGCGCCTGAAAATACTTCCCTTGAATTCATGACTCCAGGCAGTAATGCAGGCTCACTATAAAGTGAAATGCTATCGATGGATTCTGATTTCGACAATTCGATGTTTTCGATC
>JAPKZP010000127.1 GCA_026393735.1 Acidobacteriota bacterium | reverse complement strand
GGCGTGACCGCGGGCGCGCTGCCGGCGGGCGTGACGCTTACGTCGGCGGGCGTGCTGGCGGGGACGCCGACCATCGCCGGCACCTCCACCTTCACCATTCGAGGGACAGACGCCAACGGATGTTTCGCAGAGCGTACGTACACGGTATTGACCACCAGCGCGGTACCGACATTGCCGCAGGCCTTCCTCTTCTTGCTGGCCGTAGGGCTCACAGGGGTGGGATACCTTCGGCTGCGGCGGCGGGGCCGAGCGCAGTAGTCGCGGCGGAGTACCCGATCCAGTCTGACACGACAACGCCGGCTCCATCCAATGGAGCCGGCGTTGTTGTTGTCACGAATACCGAGATCACCAACCGACGCGCTTAGCGGTTGCGCTCACACCTCTACCGGCTTTCGGGTTCGGTCGACAGGTTGTGCGGCGCGTTCTTCTGCAGCACGTCCACAAAGCGATGGCCCGACTCCGGGATCTTGATGGGCGCCCCGGTCACGATGCGGCGCGCCGTGTACTTGACGCCGTAGACATCCAGATTGGCGTCGTTGTCGGGGCGAAGCGAGGCACCCGCGAGCGACACACCGGCGAAGAGACCGCGCGACCTTGAGTAGCTGAGGATCTCGGCTCGCATCGACGCGTCAGTCGACGCCTCGATCGCACGCCCTTTGGGCCCGGAGGCCGCCGACGCGTCCGCCCCGAGCTTGACCTTCGTGTTCAGCACCGCGTTCACGCCGCGCGTGTTCATGACCAGGAGCACGAGGTCTGTGGCCTCGGCGCCGAGCTGGAACCCGACACTGCCGCCTTCGATCGCGTACATGGCGGGCGCGCCCCATGCGCCGTTGAACTGCTTGCCCGTCCGGCACACCATCGCCCCCCGGCCGGAGCTGCCGCCAACCACAACCGCGACCTTGATCATCGACGGAATGACGATGACGCATTCGGCCTTCTGGAGGAGTTCCTGGGGGATGTTCTCGGCAACACTGAGCACCTCCTCCATCACGACGCCGCAGTTCTCCAGTCGACTCTGCTCCTTGTTCGGATCACTCTGGGCGCCGAGGGCAGCCACGCCGCAGACGACACAGACGGCGACGATAGATCGAACCATGTGTACACCTCCATGACCCTCCGTCACGGCCCCGCGCCGGAGTGGCGCGGAATCGCCTGGATGGATCGCTAGGCCATCCTAGGCGCCGGGGACCCGCACTGTCTGTGCCGGAATGCACACCGGCGACACGCCGGCGGCCTGACGGGCACGCCATCCACGTTTCCGTTCAAGTGTCCCAAAGTGAACACAGGTTTCAGCCAGCCGCGGCCTACCCTTGAGAAGGTCGAATCGTGTCGCTCCAAGACGAAGGGACTCCGTTGCTGACCATGTGGGACGCATCGTCGATCAAACGCGCTGTCGCCTTCCTGCTGGCGGTCGCGATGATCTGCGTGGCCGAACGCGACGCGGCGGCAGGTACGTCGGTGCCGGCCGAACCTCAACCGCTGGCGATCCAGGAACCGGCGCTCCTGGCCGTCGGTCCTGCGCGATACGACTTGCGCGCGTGGCAGTTGGTCGCCACCGGCCGGTACTTGGCCGGCGATTTCATGGGCGCGCTCGATGCCTGGAACCGCTCGGGCGAACCACGCATCGACACGATCGACGTCGACGGCGCCGAGCGAACGCGGCAACCGGTTGTCGTTCGGGCCGCTGGGTTGCAGTCCGGGCAGGCTTTGACGCGTGAGACGTTTGGCCGTGCGCTGCGCCGACTACGCGACCTGCCGGTCGCCTCGAGTGCCCGACTGAGCTACGAGCCGATCGATGGCGGGCTCGCCAACGTCGACGTCGTCATCGACGAGCGCTCGTTGGTGCCGAGGGGGTGGCGCGCCATCGCGACCGTCGGCGCCCGGGCGCTGTTCCTCAATGAATTGCGCCTCGACGTGGCCGGCGCC
>JAPKZP010000400.1 GCA_026393735.1 Acidobacteriota bacterium | reverse complement strand
CTCACCTCGACGGTCTCGCTCACGCCCGCCGGCTGCAGACTGGCATCCAGGGCGAGTTCCTGGCCGACGGCGAGCGGGATGCCCGTGTACTCGAGCTTGGCAAACCCGTCTTTCGTCACCCGAATCGAATAGACAGAGGGCTTCAGCAAGTCGAATGCGTACCGGCCGTCGTCTCCGACGGCGGTGCGGCGTTCCTCGCCGGTGCGCTCGTTCCTGACGACGACGACGGCCCCCTTGACGAACCCACCCGTCTGGTCGATAACCGCGCCAACGATGCGGCCCTGGCTCTGGGCGGCGGCGGGAAACGACACACCAAGGACGATGACGGCGGCCGTCGCAAGGGCCGTGAGAAACGTGACGGTGCGCTGGCAACGAGAACTCATGAGTTGAACCTCTTGTGCTGGCGTGACAGCGGGCTCGCCTCGGCGGACGCGCCGACGGCCCGGCTCGACGATCGAGCGTATCGGGTGGTCGT
Source organism: Acidobacteriota bacterium (assembly GCA_026393735.1). Taxonomy (GTDB): domain Bacteria; phylum Acidobacteriota; class Vicinamibacteria; order Vicinamibacterales; family JAKQTR01; genus JAKQTR01. The sequence continues at coordinate 2,544 of JAPKZP010000400.1, read as the reverse complement.
TACGGGCTTGCGACATCGACGTTTCGGGTGTGTAAATCCGGGGACGCAGGAGGCCGGACTTGCTAGGATAGGGCGGACAAGAGGCCGACATTGCGACTGTTCTTCGCGCTCCTGGCCGTGACCGCCGTGGCGATGTCGGTTGCCGGCGCAGGACTGTCGTACGACGGAAGCTACCTGCTGTTCCGCACGCTCGAAGCCGGGCGGCCGTGGGTCGATCATGCGCGGCTGACCCACTTCCTGTTCCAGATCGTGCCCTCGGCAGCGGGCTACCTGACCCACGAACTTGCGCCGCTGGTCTTTCTCTTCAGTCTCGGGTACGCCGCGGTGCCGCTCCTCGTGACGGCGGTGTGCTGGATGGTCGTCCGGCGCCGCGCGCCGCAGTTCTTCATCTGGTGCGCGCTCGGCACCGCGCTTGCCGCACTGCCCGGCCAGTTCTGCCTCATCTCCGACATGACGATCGTGGCGCAGATGCTGTGGCCGATGCTCGCCGGACTGCTCGTCGGCCTCGACCGGCGATCCCTCTGGCTCCTGCTGCCGTGTGCGGCGATCGCCGTGTTCTCCCACCCGGCGGCGGTCGCGGTGTTCGGGTTGCTGAGTGCGGTGGCGGCGCTCAAGGCCGTGCTGCGGCCCGCCGAACGCCGCGAGCACCTAATGTGGGGGCTCGCCTGCGTGGGGCTGATGGTTCTGGCCTTCGCCTATGACTCGCTGGAGGTCGACGCGTACGAGAAGAGCTTGCTGTCCTTGAGCACGCTGACGACGTCGTTCAGGACCTCCGTGGCCGGCGCACCCCTTGCGGCCGTGCTGCTCTCGTGGATCGCCGGTCTCGCCATCGTCATCGATCCGTGGTGGCTGCGCCGGCGGCCCTTGGGCATCCCGGGCGCGTGGCCGGCCGTCTGTGCGCTCCTGGCGTTCGGATCGATCGCGATCGTGATGGGAACGTGGGGCCACCAGCCCGGCCAGTGGATCGGCGCCATCGGGTTCCGCTTCTTTGTGCCGGCGGCAGGCTTCCCGTTCGTGCTGGCCGCGGTAGCAGAGGCGCTTCAGTTGGTACCGCAGCCGGAGGATCCTGCTGTCATTGCGGCGATTCGCTCGCGGCGCCGGGTCTACGCCAACGCCGCGGCCGCGGTCTGCTGCCTCACGCTGGTCACGCAGAGCTACTCGTGGATGCGCCTCTGCTGGCGTCTCGACGACACGATGACGTCGCTCGGACGCCCGTGCCAGTCACTGGACGCGCCGGAGTACGCATGGGCGAGGAACACGGCCCTGAATCACTACTCGATTACGACGACGTCCCTCATCCTGCGGGGCTCCCGTCCCTCCGCCATCGTCATGTCGCCTGGAAGGTGCGCCGACTTCGGCCGTCGGCCGGGGCTGTTCATCGCCGACTGGCACACACACCCCTGGCCGGGTCGCTGGTTCGATCTCAGCCGTCTCCAACCGCCACCCGAATAGACTCCGACCTGGATGCCCGCTTGCGCGGGCATGACGAACCCGCCTGGCGCCCCCGTGGTCCCGACCCACCCGAAACCTCTCCCGGAGAGGTTTGCCGGCCCTGAAACCTCTCCGGGAGAGGTTTTCAGGTATGGCGATCAGCGCGTCCAGCGGCCGTTCGGCATACGTACCGGGCCGGGATGGAAGAAGTCGGCCGGGGTCATCACGCCGTCCCGCTTGTAAACCATGCCGTTCTTCATGACGAACGCGACGTTGCGCAGGGCATCGACGTCGATCAGCGGGTCGCCGGCGACTGCGATCAAGTCGGCGTAGAGGCCCGCCTTGATCGGGCCGCGCTCATTGATGATGTCGGCGGCCTTGTAGCCGTTGATGGTCATGGCCCGCAGCGTGTCGGCCGGCGGGATTCCCGCGGCTTTCCACGTGCGCAGGAACTCGATGGTGAGGTCGCCGCGCGACATCCACTTGCCGGTCTTCTCGTCCTTCATCCGCTCGTTCCAGTAGTCGAAGTCGGTCGAGTAGGTGAGCGGCACCTTCTTGTCCCACGCGTCGCGCAGGTTCTCGACGGCGCGCTTGAAGGCGACCTCCGTGCCCCGGTACGGCATGAACGGCGTGTCCGTTCCCGCGAGGTAGATCCCCTTCTCGGCCATCTGGCGGTGATGGTCCGGCGTGAGCGCAGTCCCGTGGGCGATGATATAGATGCCGGCGTCGATGGCGCGCTGGGCGCCCGCCGCCGTCTGCACGTGTCCCTCCACCTTGCATCCGCCCGTCGCCGCTTCGCGGATGGCGAGCTTGATGTCGTCCACCGAGTAACCCCAGGGCTTGCAATCGATGCACAGCTTGATCGTACGGGCGCCGAAGAGCATGTTCTCGCGCACCGCGCGGACGATCTCGTCCGGGCTGTTCGCGTCGATGTACTCGGGGAACATGATGTTGTGCTGCTTGTACATCTCGGGCGTCGGCCAGAACTGGCCGCCGGTGCTCCCGATCATCGGCCCAGAGGGAATCACCGTTGGACCCGGCAGCCAGCCCTGCTCAATCGCCTGCCGCAGCGCCGCATCGACGTACAGCGCGTTGTTTCCGACATCGCGCACG
>JAPKZP010000732.1 GCA_026393735.1 Acidobacteriota bacterium | reverse complement strand
GCGTGACCTGATCCTCGCCCGTCTCGAGGGTGGTCCCCTCGCGAAGACGGGCGTCATCGCGGGCATGAGCGGCAGCCCGGTCTATATCGACGGACGGCTGGTCGGAGCGGTGTCGTACTCCATCGGGCAGTTTGCGACCGAGCCGATCGCCGGCATCACCCCCATCGCGGAAATGATGCGGGCCACCTTCCCGGCGGAAACACTCGCTGGTGCCGCTCCCGAACCCATCCCCGTCGGCGCCGACATCGCGACGCTCTGGCGGGCCTTTCAGGGCGCGGTGTCGCCCGTCCGTCCCTACACCCCCCCGCCCGCGGAACTGGCGCGGCTGACCGCCCTGGTCGGCATCGATGCCCCCGCGTCGGGCAACGGCCTGCGCCCGATCGCGGTGCCCCTCGCTATCAGCGGGTTTGACGGCGGTATCGCTGATCCCGTCCTGCGTATGTTTCAGCAGGCAGGATTCGTCGCCGTGTCCGGGAGCATCCGCACGCCCGCCCAGGATGTCCAGCCGGGCACGCCGCTTCGCCCCGGTGATCCCGTCGGCGTGGCACTCATCAGCGGCGACATGCAGTTCGGCGCCACGGGCACGGTGACCGAAGTCGTCGACGGCAAGGTCTACGCGTTCGGACACCCGCTCTACAATCTCGGCCCCACGCGATTCGTGATGACCCGCGCGTATGTCCACGCCGTCCTGCCCAGCCTGGCGTCGTCGATGAAGCTGGCGTCGATCGGTGAGCCGGTGGGCACGTTCCAGCAGGATCGCGCGACGGCGATCGCCGGCACGCTCGGGCCCCTGCCGGACACCGTGCGCGTCACCGTGTCGCTGCAGCGGGAGGGCGGCGCCCGCCGCGTCTTCACGCTCGGGATCGTAGACGATGCGCTCCTGACACCGTTGCTGACCTACACGGCACTCGCCAACATCGTGTCGTCGCATGAGCGGGACTTCGGTCCCACGACCTACGCGCTGCGCGGCCGCGCGACGGTCGCGGGGCACGGCGCCCTGGTCTTCGATGATGTCTATGCCGGCGACCAACCAGGCATCACGGCGGCCGCCGCGGTCGTCGGGCCGATCGGCGCGCTGATGACGAACGACCGCGAACGCATCCGCCTGGAGTCGGTGGAACTCGACATCCAGGCGACCGAGCGCCTCCGCGTCGCGACCATCGAGCGCGTCTGGTTCGACGCGACAACGGTCCGGCGCGGCCAGACCGTGCCCGTGAAGGTGCTCCTGAAGACCTGGCGGGGAGACCCGCTGCTCGAGACGGTTGCCGTCGAGATCCCGCTCAACGCCGAGGGTCCGCTCACCCTCCTGGTGGCAAGCGGCCCGAGTCTCGCCCAGTTCGAACAGCGCGAGACGCGATCGACCTCCGCACCCACGTCTGTCGATCAGACCATTCGACTGCTCAATCAGACCCGCCGTGGCAACCGGCTGTACGTGCGGCTCCTGGGCCGTGACATGGGAGCCGTGGTGAACGGCGAGGCCATGCCGGCGCTGCCGTCATCGGTGCTGGCTGTCCTGCAGGGAGATCTGGGAGGCAGCGCGGCGCCCTCGATGCAGCCCGCGATCCTCGGAGCCTGGGACCTCGCGATGGGACAGGCTGTGGTCGGCATGCGGACGATTGCCGTTCCGCTCGATCCGGCACCTCCCCGCCCGTGACACTGACGCGAAAGGCTGACTTCTCATGACACGCCGTCCGACCTGGCTCGTCGCTGCTGGCCTCTTCATCGCCGTCCAGGCGGGGGTTCCGCAGGCGTCGACGTCCCGCTTCTGGCAGGTGTCCACGCAGGCCGATTTACTGAAGGGCCAGGTCGAACGGCTCTCGATCGACTACGAGGGCCGGCTCGTGCTGGGCCCGGCGGCGCAGACCGTCCTGGATGCAACGTCGCCCTTCATCTGGTCGCTCGCGCCAGGCCCCGACGGCTCGGTGTTCGCGGGCGGAGGCAACGACGGCCTGGTGTGGCGGATTGACCGCCAGGGCACCAGCCGCATCGTTCTCGACGCGACCGAACTCGAGGTCCACGCCCTGGCCGTCGGTCCCGACGGTGCGCTGTATGCGGGCACCTCTCCCGACGGGAAGGTGTACCGCGTCGACGCGCAGGGCCGGTCGTCGGTCTTCTTCGATCCCGACGACAAGTACATCTGGTCCATCGTGTTCGACGCACAGGGACGGATGTACGTCGGCACGGGAGACAAAGGTCTCGTGTATCGCGTCGGGCCGGACGGCAAGGGCGACGTCTTCTGCAAGACCCAGGCAACCCACGCGGGGTCGCTCGTCTTCGACCGCCAAGGCCAGTTGCTCGTCGGGACCGAGTCGCCCGGGCGTGTGCTGCGCGTCACGCCGGCCGGCAAGGCCTTCGTGTTGCTCGACTCCCCGTATCGGGAAATCCGCGGCCTGCGCCTCGACAAGTCGGGCGCGATCTTCGCCGCCGCCGTCAACGGGAAGCAGGGGGCCGAGGAACGGGCTGCGGCGCCGTCGGCGGAACCTCCGAAAATCACCGTGGTGCCGTCGGTGTCGACGGAGATTACCGCGATCACGGTCATCGATGCTCCTCCGGCCTCGGGTTCGTCCTCGCCGGCCCCGCGGCCGGCCGAGCCCGCGACGGCCAAGGGTGCCGTCTACCGGCTCGCGCCCGCTGGCGCCCCCGAGATCGTCTGGGAGTCGAAGGACGACCAGCCCTTCGATCTCTTCCCGGAAGACGATGGCAGCGTCCTGGTCGCGACGGGCAATGCCGGCAAGCTCTTCCGTCTCGCGGGCGATCCGTGGCGCACGATGCTGGTGACGCGACTGGGCGGCCAGCAGGTCACGGCCATTCTCGGTGTCGGTCCGTCGCGGTACTTCGCGACGTCGAACCCCGCGAAAGTGGTGCGATTCGGCGACGCGCCGGCCACGGATGTCTTCACACGCTCCGGCAACACCGCGACGCCGGACGACACCTGGAGCGAGTGGTCGGGTCCATACGCGCAGGCGGATGGCGACGCCGTCAAGAGCCCGGCCGCCCGGTACTTGCAGTGGAAGGCCCTCCTGAAGAGGCTCCCCGCTGACGGACAGCCGCCGGTCCTCGTCTCGGTGAACGTGGCCTACCTCCAGCGCAACCTCAGACCACGAGTGACGTCGATCACCGTGCAGCCGCCGGGCATCGTGTTCCAGAAACCGTATCCGACCGGCGAACCGGAAATCGCCGGCCTGGCGGAAGTCGCGCCCGAGGCGCGGCTGCCCGTGTTCTCGACACCGCTCGGGACGGGGGGCACGTCCCCGTCCTCGGGGCCTGCCCTCGGCCGGCGGATGTACCAGAAGAGTCTCCAGTCACTCCTCTGGAGGGCCGACGACGACAATGAGGACCGGCGGCAGTATGACGTGTACTACCG
>JAPKZP010000086.1 GCA_026393735.1 Acidobacteriota bacterium | reverse complement strand
CCAGGTGCGCCAGTTTCCCGTAGTCGTCGAAGGTGGCGATCCGAAAGTAGATCGACCCGTCGCTCTTGTAGGTGTGCCCGTTGCGCTCGAGCGCCCCCACGAGGTCCGACATCGCCCGCAGGTTGGCCTCGTCTGTGGCGCGCGGACTCTCCTCGACGTCTTCGAGACCGAGCGTCCGGGCATCCTCACGAAACGCCGTGATGTACTGCTCGGTTGTACTCCCGCAACGGCATGCCGGCTTTCTGGGACCCGGCAATCGTGCGGTCGTCCACATCGGTGAAGTTCATCACCTGCCGCACCGTGAAGCCGCACTGGTATTTCAGGGCCCGGCGCAGGACGTCCACAGCGACGAAGGTCCGGAAGTTGCCGATGTGACCGCGATTGTACACGGTGAGCCCGCACGTGTACATGCGGACGGTGTTGTCGCGCAGGGGAGCAAAGGCCTCCTCGCGCCGTGTCAGGGTGTTGTGCAGGCGAAGCATGGCTTCCGTTGCGCGCCCGGTCAGGCCGGTCGCAGATGTGTGAGATGGAGCAACGTCTCGGTTCCGCAGGACACGACGACGTCGAGCGCCGCGTCAGTCACCTGACACGCGATATCAACGGCGCCGCCCCTGGCGCCGGCACCCAGGGCGACCCGGGAAAACGCCGCCCGGACGGTTTCGCGCACGTCCTGGACGGCAGCCTCGCCGCAGCCGCATGTTGACGCGAGCTTCGCAGCCAGGTCGCCCGCTGTCGGCGCGAACCGCTCGTCGGGGGGAAAGCTGACCGCACAGCTGAGCGGCCCGGTTGGCTGGTCCTGGTCAGGCATCGGTCCTTCGATTCTAAACCGAAATCCGATCGAACAGGAGTTCCGCGTGGCGGCAATCCTCCTCGATCTGGACCTTGAGCGCATCAACCGAGTCGAATGTCCGTTCGTCGCGGAGCCGCTGCACGAAGTAGAGCCGGATCCGTTCGCCGTACAGGTCTCGCCCGCCACGCAGCAGGTGCGTCTCGATCCCCGCGGATCCGCCCGCCCCGAACGTCGGCCGCACGCCGAGATTGGTCACGGCCGGGTACAGCGTCGCCCCGACGCGGGCCACGGTCGCGTAAACGCCGTGCGGCGGCAGGAGTTCGTTGCCGCTCGAGAGGTTCGCCGTCGGAAACCCGAGGGTCCGCCCCCGCTCGTCTCCCGGCACGACGTCGCCGTCAATGTACGCGTGGTGCCCCAGCAGCGCGGCGGCCTCGTCCACGCGCCCTTCGGCGATCAACCGGCGGATGCGCGTGCTCGACACGACAACGTCTTTGTAGCAGACCGGATCGATCTTGTCGACGTGGAACCCGTACCGCTCGCCGAGGTCGCGCAGGACCGTGAAGGTCCCCGCCCGGTCGTGCCCGAACAGGAAGTTGCCTCCGACCCACACCTCCGAGACGCCCAGCCACTCGACCAGGACGGTCCGGACGAAGGTCTCCGGAGTCCACCTGGACAACTCGGCGGTGAAGCGGACGATGGCGACGCCGCGCATGCCGGCGCGCTCCAGCGCCTCGATCTTCTGGTCAATCGTCAGGATCATGCGCGGCGCCTTGTCGGGCCTCACGACGTGCGTCGGATGCGGATCGAACGTGAGCAGGACCGGCGTCGTGCCGCGCTCGCTCGCGGTGCGCTGCACGCGCTCCACGATCTTCATGTGGCCCCGGTGCAGACCGTCGAAGTTGCCCAGTGCGAGCACGGGCGACCGCCACGCCGCCGGCCGCGGGTCGTCGGGGAAACGGATCACGTCCACAGGCCGATCATAGTAGGGAATCGGGATTTCCGCCTACGCCCTGCGGGCTTCGGCGCGGCAAGCGGGGTTGCGTCAGTCCCCGATGTCCGGGTCCCAGGGCCCAAGCGGTAGCGTCAGGCCGTCGTAGGCCATCTCGACGCCTGGCGGCAACATGGCACCGGTCGCGTCGTGCGGCAGGTCGTGGCAGATGTGCGTCAGCAGCGCACGCCGCGGCGCGAGTTGCTCCACCACGCCCAGGGCCTCGGCCACCGTGAAATGCGTCGGATGCGGCCGATGGCGCAGCGCGTCGATCACGAGCGTGTCCAGCCCGCGCAGCAGCGACCACGACGAGTCCGGGATCCCGCTGCAGTCGGTCAGGTAGGCGAATCCGCCGAGCCGGAACCCGAGAATCGTGCGCCGGCCGTGCATCACGGGCACGGGAATGAACTCCTGCCGGCCCAGCGAGAACGGGCCGCCCAGCGTGTACAGGTGAATCTGCGGCACGCCGCCGCCCGGGTCGGTCGATTCGAAGATGTATGCGAAGGTTCGCCGGAGATCTCCCATCGTCCGGGCGTCGCCGTAACAGGGGATGGCCGCATGCTGCAGCGTGTTGAATCGCCGGACTTCGTCAAGGCCCATCACGTGGTCGGCGTGGCAATGTGTGTAGAGAATCGCGTCGACCCTGGTGATGTCGTGCGCAAGCGCCTGCTGGCGCAGGTCGGGCGTCGTGTCGACGAGGACCCGTGTCCCATCGGCCAGGGCCAGGTACACGGACGGCCGGAGCCGCCGGTCGCGGGGATCCGCGGACAGGCACGTCCCGCATCGGCAGCCGATCATCGGCACGCCATGCGAGGTGCCCGTTCCAAGAAACGTCACGCTGCCGTAACCGCTCACGATTCCCTGGCGGGTGCGCCGGCCTTCTCGTCCTGCTGCGCGGCGACGAACCGCATGCGCAAGTCGTAGAGCACCTGCTCGAGGAGCGACCGCTCCTGCGCCGACAGGTTGCCCCGTGTCTTCTGCTCGAGCATCGCCAGGATTTCGATCATCTGCGCCGCGCCCTCGAGGTTGGGCGGCTTGGTCTCGCCCGTGACCGGGTCCGGGTAGTCGCCGAAATGCACGGCAGCAGTGGTCGTCAGGGAAATGATGAAGCCGGTGAAGCTGACCGACGGATCGTCCGACACGCAATCGCCTCCGAGCCGCATGGTAGCATACGGCGAATGGCGTCCACGACACCTGCTGCCGAGGAATTCGCCCGCCTGGTCGAGCTCGTCCGCGTCCTGCGCGCGCCCGGCGGCTGCCCGTGGGACCGCGAGCAGACGCTCCAGACGCTGCGACCGTTCGTCCTCGAAGAGGCCTACGAAGTGCTCGAGGCGCTTGACCACGACGATCGGGCCGCGTTGCGCGAGGAGCTGGGCGACTTCGTGTTCGAGGCCGTCCTGCTCGCGCAGGTCTGTACCGAACACGGCGACTTCACGATCGCGGATTCGCTCCGGTCGATCTCCGATAAGCTCGTGCGACGCCATCCCCATGTCTTCGGCCCCGCCGAGCCGGCCCGTCCGAAACCGACCACGCCTTCAGAAGTGCTGGAGCGCTGGGAAGACCTGAAGGCGCGCGAGAAGAGCTCGAGCGGGAAACCGCGGACGACGCTCGGCGGCGTGCCGCCGACGCTGCCGTCGCTCCTGCGCGCCCATGAAATAGGGATGCGCGCGGCGGCCGTCGGCTTCGACTGGGAACGCGCGGTCGACGTGGTCGCCAAGATCGAAGAAGAAACCGTCGAACTGCGCGAGACCGTCGAGTCCGGGGCCGTGGCCAACCGCGCGCGCGCAGAAGAGGAAATGGGCGACCTGCTCTTCGCCATCGCCAACCTGTCCCGCAAGCTCGGCATCGAGCCGGAGGCGGCGCTGCGCCTCGCCAACGAGAAGTTCACGCGCCGCTTCACCGCGATGGAAACGGCGATCCGGCAGCGCGGCCAGGCGCTCTCCGACTGCCCGCTCCAGGACATGGAAGACGAGTGGGCCCGCGTCAAGGCGTCGGAGCGCGAACCGCTGCCATAGCCGGCTTCAGCGTCAGGGCCTTCCCCGTCCACGTCGTCGCCTCGACAGTCTGCCCCGCCGTCCGCAGCGTAATAGCACCGTCCACGTCGGTCCGCAGCACCGCCGCGCCGGCGGCACGATAGCGGTCGAGCACCGCGCGATGTGGATGCCCGTACCGGTTGCCGCGCCCTGCGCTGATCACGGCGAGGGCGGGTTTGGCCGCCGCGAGAAGCGGCCAGGTGCTCGAGGTCGCGCTGCCGTGATGCGGCGCCTGCAGGATCCTGATCGCCGCACGCGGCAACTGCTCCGCCAGCGCGCGTTCGGCGGACGCCTCGATGTCCCCAGGCAGCACGATCGAGACGCCGCCGAACTCGAGCGCGATCACCACGGAGTCGTCGTTGCGCACCCGCTGCCGCTCCCACTCGGCTGCGGGCGGATGCCACGTGGCTACCCGCACACCGCCCAGGATCGCGTTGTCGCCCCGCTGCACGCTGCGCCACACGGCCCGACTGTCCGCCGCTGCGCTCTGCAGGTGCTGCAGCAGGCGGTCGGCCGGCACGGGGATGCCCTCCCACACCTCGCCCGGCGCCATGTCATGGACGATCGACGGTGCGCCGCCTGCGTGGTCGGCATCACCGTGTGTCACCAGCAGGTGGGAGAGCCTGTGCACGCCCCGCGCCCACAGCACGGGCTCGATCACGCGCCGGCCCACGTCGAAGCGCGAACCGGCCGAACCGCCGGCGTCGACGAGCAAGGCGTGGCCGGACGGGAACCGCACCAGCGTGGCGTCGCCCTGCCCGACGTCGATGAACGTGACCTCGAGCACCGCGGTCCGCGCGAAACGGGTGGACGGCGTCAGGACGATCCAGCATGCCGTCACCGTCGCCACGAGCACCGCAGCGCGCAACGCCCGGTGACGTGCCACGGCCCGGGGGCCGGCTGAGGCCGACCCCCACGACGATCCGTCAGCGGCGCGAAGCGGCCGGCCGGCACCAAGTTGCCGCAGCAGAAGCAGGGCTGCCCACGCGGCGTAGTACGCGGCCATCACCGCGAACGGCGGCGGCGCCAGCCGCGTCGTCACCCACGGAACGAATTCCACCAGGCGGGCGCTCTCCACCAATCCCCATGCGGACACGTGGGCGACGGCTGCCAGGGCCGTCGTCATGTCCGGCCAGAGCGCCGCAGTCGCCAGCAGGGCCATCCCGCTGACCTGGACGATGGTCATGAGGGGAATGGCCGCGAAGTTCAGCACGAGTCCGGCAGCCGTCACGCGATTGAACACGAAGGCGCCGATCGGAAAGAGCGCAAGCTCAGCGGCGCAGGACGCCGCCAGCAGCCCCGCCGAGGCGCGGACCATCCATGAAGACGTCTGGAGACGGGCCGTCACGATCGGCGTCGCGACCAGGATCGCGAGCGTCGCGCCGTACGTCAGCCATGCGCCCGTGTCGAACAGGACGAGCGGGTCGAGCACGGCGCTCAGTCCAGCCGCCGCGGCCAGCACGTTCAGCGGGCGCGTGCGATGGTCGACCGCGAGGGCCACGAGGTAGATGACGGCCATCATCGTCGCGCGGACGACCGAGGCACCGCCGCCGACGAGATACGCATAGATGGCCAGCAGCGCGGCGACCGACAGGTGCGCGATACCTGGCCGGACCGCACCGAGCCGCGCCAGGCCCAGGAGCAGTCCCGCGAGGATCGCGATGTTCCCTCCGGAGATGGCGAGCACGTGATATGTGCCGGCTTCCTGCAGCCGCAGTTCGGTGTCCTCGTCGAGGCCAGCCCGATCGCCGAGGATCACGGCGCGTACGATGGCGGCCGACCGCGGGCTCCACCGGCCCACGGCGTTGTCGAACAGGTGACGGGCACGCGACCGCCAGGCGCCGGTCGTCTCGGCAAGCCACGTGCCCGGTCCCGTCAGATCGACGAGCGCCCCGCTCTTCGCAAATCCGACGAGCGTGATGCCGCGCCGCGCGAGTGCAGCTTCCTGATCGGGCACGCCTGGGTCGAGATACCGTGCCGGGCGGCGCAGCAGCGCGGGCATCCGCACGCGGCGATCGCGCCTCCACGTGTCCACGGTCGCCGGATCGACCTGGCCCGTGACGGTGATGAGCACGCCACCTGGCGCCGCCCGCCAGTGGCCGTCTACCTCGATGCTCTCCACCTCCACAGCGAGCCGGACGCCGGACTCCGACGGCGCGGCATCGTCCGTCAGGCGGCCCCTGATGACGACGGGGTCGAGCGGGCTGTCGCCAACCGACGAAGCACCACGTGCCAGCACGAGCGCGGCGCGCAGCGGCGTGTGGAGGCGCGCCCAACTCGCGTCGGAGGCGAGGCCGACGCCACACGCCCAGAACCCGAACAGCGCCGCGGCCACGAACGCGCGGACCTCAGCCTCCCGCCAGCATGCTGCCGCCGTGGCGCAGCCCACCCACACGGCCGCCGCGGCCGCCCGAGTGTCTACGTGATGCAGGGATCCGACGGCGCACCCGCCGAGAAGCGCCAGCGCCACGGGAACAGCCGGGTGTCGCACGGCGGTGATCACGCAAGGCGGATGCCAGGACGGCTGGGATGGCGGCAGGCGTCACGCAGGGCTGAAGCCCTGCGCCACACCGACAACTGCGGTCGACTCAAGCGATCGCCGGTCCAGGCGAGGCGAGCCGTTTCTGCCACGTCAGGGCGTAGACGAGGTGGCAGTTACTGCGTAGTAGTCCTGCAGCGCGCGGACATCGAGCTTGTCGCTGCGGATGGCGCGAATGGCGCTGACGGCCGCCGCACCGCCCGTAAGGGTGGTGATGCACGGCACACTGTGCATCATCGCCGCACGCCTCACCGTCCGATCGTCGAAGAACGACGCCCGGCCGAGTGGAGTGTTGAGGATCAGGTGCACCTGGCCGTTCACGACCTGGTCCGCGACGTTGGGGCGGCCCTCGTTGACCTTGAACACCGTCGTCGCCTCCAGGCCGTGCGCGCGGAGGTACGCGGCGGTGCCGCGCGTGGCGACGATCTGGAACCCGAGGTCCGCGAGATCGCGCGCGACCTGCAGGACGTTCGGCTTGTCGTCGTTATTGACGCTGATGAAGACCGTCCCCTCGGTCGGCAATTCCTGGCCCACCGACATCTGCGCCTTGGCGAACGCCGCCCCGAACGAAGTCGCGCCGCCCATCACCTCTCCCGTGGACTTCATCTCGGGTCCGAGAATCGTGTCGACGCCGGGAAAGCGGATGAACGGGAAGACCGGCGACTTCACGAACACGCCTTCCACGGTGAGATCGTGCGTAAACCCCAGTTCCGCCAGGGAGCGCCCGCCCATCACCCGCGCGGCCACCTTCGCCAGAGGCACGCCGGTCGCCTTCGAGAGATACGGCACCGTACGGGACGCGCGCGGATTCACTTCGAGGACGTACACGACGTCGCTCTTGATGGCAAACTGGGCGTTCATCAGTCCCACGACGCCCAGGGCCTTCGCAATGCGCCGCATGTAGCCGCGAATGGTCTCCAGGTGCCGGTCGGCCACGAGAAACGGCGGCACGACGCAGGAACTGTCGCCCGAATGGATCCCGGCCTCCTCGATGTGCTCCATGATGCCGCCAATCACAACAGCACCGGTGGCATCACCGACCGCGTCGACGTCGAGCTCGAAGGCGTCTTCCAGGAACCGGTCGACCAGGACCGGGTGCTCGGGCGACGCGTCGACTGCGGTCGTCATGTAGCGATCGAGGGCGCCCGGGTCGTACACGATGGCCATCGCGCGCCCGCCCAGCACGTACGACGGCCGCACGACCACCGGATACCCGATCGACGCGGCGACGTCCCGCGCTTCTTCGCGAGAGGTGGCCGTCCCGCTGGCCGGCTGCGGAATGCCGAGTTCGTTCAGCAGGGCGGCGAAGCGTTTCCGGTCCTCCGCCAGGTCAATCGAGTCGGGAGACGTGCCCAGGATCGGGACGCCCGCCCGGTGAAGCGCGGTGGAGAGTTTCAGCGGCGTCTGCCCGCCGAACTGCACGAGGCACGAGACCTCCCCACCGGCCGCGCGCTCGCGGTCCACGATCGCCAGGACGTCCTCGAGGGTGAGGGGCTCGAAGTACAACCGGTCCGACGTGTCGTAGTCGGTCGACACGGTCTCGGGGTTGCAGTTCACCATGACGGTCTCGAACCCCTCGTCTCGGAGACCGAACACCGCGTGACAGCAGCAGTAGTCGAACTCGATCCCCTGGCCGATCCGGTTCGGACCGCTCCCGAGGATGATCGCCTTCCGCCTGGGCGTGGGATCGGCTTCACACTCGGACTCGTACGTGCCATAGAGATACGGCGTGAAGGACTCGAACTCTGCGGCGCAGGTGTCGATGCGCTTGTAGGCGGGACGCAAGCCCGACTTCGCCCGCCGCTCGCGGACGGACTTCTCGCTCGTGCCGAGGCACATGGCCAGCTGCGCATCCCCGAATCCGGCCCGTTTCAGATCCCGCAGCTCGTCGTCCCCGACGTCAGCGAGCGACTTGCCCCGCAGGGAGGACCGCCGGCGCGCGAGGTCGGCGAACTGCGCGAGGAACCAGGGGTCGATGTTCGTCAGTTCGTGCAGGTCCGCGGTCGACCAGCCCCGCTCGAGCGCCTCGAACACCGCCCACATGCGCCGGTCGTTGGGCGTGAGCAGCCGCTGCCGCAGCCCATCGTCGTCTTCGTCGCGGCACACGGCGTCGTCGAACAGCAGGCTCGCGCGCCCGAGTTCGAGCGACCGGATGCCCTTCATGAAGGCTTCCTGGAACGTCCGGCCGATGGCCATCGCCTCGCCCACCGACTTCATCTGGGTGGTGAGGGTGCGGTCGGCCTCAGGGAACTTCTCGAAATTCCACCGCGGCACCTTCACCACGACGTAGTCGATCGTGGGCTCGAAGGACGCCGGCGTCAGGCGCGTGATGTCGTTCGGGATCTCGTCGAGGTGATAGCCCAGCGCGAGTTTCGCGGCGATCTTCGCGATCGGGAACCCGGTGGCCTTCGACGCCAGCGCCGACGACCGCGAGACCCGCGGGTTCATCTCGATGGCGATCATCCGGCCGTTCTTCGGGTCCACGGCGAACTGGATGTTGGACCCGCCCGTCTCGACGCCGACACGCGTGATGATCCGGCGCGCGGCGTCGCGCATCCGCTGGTATTCCTTGTCCGTCAGCGTGAGGGCCGGGGCGACGGTGATGCTGTCGCCCGTGTGCACGCCCATCGGGTCGATGTTCTCGATCGAGCAGATGACGACGAAGTTGTCGGCGGCGTCGCGCATCACCTCCAGTTCGTATTCCTTCCACCCGATGAGCGACTCCTCGATCAGGATCTCGTGCACGGGGCTCATGGCCAGGCCCCGCCTGACGATCTCGTGGAATTCCTCGATGTTGTAGGCGATGCCCCCACCCACGCCGCCCAGCGTGAACGAGGGACGGATGATCGACGGGAACCCGGTCGTCTTCACCAGCGCAACCGCCTCGTCGAGGGACCGCGCATAGCCGCTCTCCGGCACGTCGATGCCGATCTCGCGCATGGCGTCGCGGAACTTCAGGCGGTCCTCGGCGACGTCGATCGCCGCCACCGATGCGCCAATGAGCCGAACGCCGTAGCGTTCGAGCACCCCGGCCTTCGCGAGGGCCATGGCCAGGTTGAGCGCGGTCTGGCCGCCCACCGTCGGGAGCAGCGCGTCGGGGCGCTCGCGCGCGATGATCGCTTCGACAATTTCCGGGGTGAGCGGCTCGACATAAGTGCGATCGGCCAGCTCCGGGTCCGTCATGATCGTGGCCGGATTGCTGTTGACCAGCACCACCTCGAGACCTTCGCTGCGCAGCGCCTTGCAGGCCTGCGATCCCGAGTAGTCGAACTCGCACGCCTGGCCGATGACGATGGGGCCGGCCCCGAGCACGAGCACACGCTTCACGTCTTGACGACGCGGCATCTAGCTGCGCTCCATCGCGTCGACGAACAGGCCGAACAGGTAGTCCGCGTCATGCGGACCAGGGGATGCCTCCGGGTGGTACTGCACGCTGAACAGCGGGCGCGTCCGGTGCCGGAACCCCTCCAGGGTGTTGTCATAGAGGTTCACGTGCGTGACCATGACGTCAGACGGCAGCGTGGCGGGGTCGACGGCGAACCCATGATTCTGCGATGTGATCTCGACCTTGCCGGTTTCCAGCTGCTTGACCGGGTGATTCGATCCCCGGTGGCCGAACTTCAGCTTGAACGTGCGGGCACCGATGGCCAGGCCCAGGACCTGGTGTCCGAGGCAGATGCCGAACGTGGGCGTCTCGCTCGCCACGACCGCGCGGACGTTCTCCACCACGTACGGCAGCGCGGCCGGGTCGCCCGGGCCGTTGCTCAGGAACACGCCGTCCGGCTGGTCCGCCAGCAGCACCGCCGCCGGCGTGGACGCCGGGTACACGCGCACGTCGCACCCATAGGCCACGAAGCGGCGCAGGATGTTCCACTTCATGCCAAAGTCCCACGCCGCCACCCTGAAGCGCCGCTCACTACGGCGAACCGGCTCGACGTCGTAGCCGCCGTTCCCGCTCACGGCTCCCTCGGGCGGCCAGTCGAAGGCCGCCGCGCACGACACCGTCTGCACGAGATCGGCGCCCACCATCGACGGCGCCTGGCGCGCCTGCTCGACGAGGGCGTCCGGATCGACATCCCCGGTTCCGATGACGCCGCGCATGACGCCCGCCGACCGCAGCCGCCTCGTCAGCGCACGGGTGTCGACGCCCGCAATCGCGACGACACCGCACGCGGTCAGGTAGTCGCGCAAGGACCCGTCGGCGCGCCAGTTGCTCGGGATGAGCGATTCGCTGCGCATGACGAAGCCCGCCACCTTCGGTGCGCGTGACTCGACATCGTCACCGACCACCCCGTAGTTGCCGATCTCGGGGCACGTCATCGTGACGATCTGTCCTGCGTAGGACGGGTCCGTCAGGATTTCCTGATAGCCGGTCATCCCGGTGTTGAACACGACCTCGCCAGACGCACGACCGGCGGCGCCGGCGGCCGTGCCCTGGAACCAGGAACCGTCTTCCAGAGCGAGAACGGCCTTCACCGTGGGGTGTCCCTCTCGAGTGATGCGGTGATGCGCTGCCGTGTCGCGGCAGCTACGGTAACCGTCGTCGTCCAGGCCCGGAAGCCCGACAACTGCAGGGCGACGACGTGCGGGCCCGGACTGACGGGCGAGATCGTCAGAGGCGTCACGCCCCGGTCGCGGCCGTCGATGCGAACGCGCGCACCGGGAGGCAGGCTTTCGATCGAGATCGAGGTTGCCACCACAACGGCGGTCGGGCCGCCCGTCGCCGCTGACGCCGCACTCGCCGGCTTCGACGCGGGCGCGCCCGCCGGTCCCGCGGCCCTTCCGCTCGGCGGCGCAGGCTTCGCCACGCGCGCCTTGGCCAACGTAAAGTTCTCTCGCACCGATGCGTGACGCTCGTCGAGGGTCACGACGCGGTCCTGCGCGACGTAGCCCGATCGCACGACCCGGATCGAGTAGGTCCCAAACGGCAGGTCGTGCAGGTTTTTCGGCGTGACGCCCTGGCGTTTGCCATCCACAAAGACATCGGCGGCATCGGGCGTCGAACGCACGAGAATGCGACCGATTCGGGCCGGTACGGCGGCCTTCGGCGTGGCGCGCGGCGCGGCCGGTATGCTCTTCGGCGCTGAAGGTGTTACCCGAGGCCCCGGCCCACGCGCCTCGGCAGGCGGCGTGACCGCAGGCGGCGCCGTTACGGGCACGGAGGCCGGCGCACCAGGCGTGGAAAGCGTCCGGGCCGTCGTGTCCGCCAGCCGGGATGAACCCGGCAGACCCGCCCACAGGTAGTAGCCGACCAGCAATCCGAGGGCGAGCCCGGCCACGACGCCGATCGCCGCGGCCGCCATCAGCGAGCGGCGGGGGTCCCTCGGACGCATCGGCTCGAAATCGGACGTCGGCCGGACGAGTGGCGGCGGGGCCATCGCATCGAACGCGCGCGGCACCGGGGGCTCACTGACGAGCGATCCCGGATCCCTGAGGTCATCGATCGGTACGGACCGGCTGACGACGGTGCGACGCCGCGGCGGTTCGGCCGTAGCGGCCTCGCGCGCAGGCTCGTCGGGACTGGACGAAAAGCCCGCCGCCGCGAGCTGGCGCGCGTCCGGTGTGTAAGCAAGCTTCAGGTCGCTGAAATCCGAGAGAGCCTCGGATTCGGCAGCCGGCTCGGCGGCCGGGACCGCAGGTTCGACGGACTCCGCCTCGGGGGCAACAGGCGGAACATCGAGTTCGACGGGCGGCGCCTCGGGTTCTTCCAGCGCAGCCGGGGGCGCAACGGGCGGCGCATCGGGTTCGAGAGTCGAAACCTCAGGCTCGACGGGCAGGGGCCCGCGCTCCACAGGCGGAACCTCTGGCTCGACCGGCGGCGCGTCTGGCTCCGCGGCCGGTTCGGTCGCGGCAAGTTCCGTCTCCCGACTGGCCGGGCGTGTCGCGTCCACAGGCTCGTACGTCAGTTCCCGGACGCTCGGCTCGGCCTCGAAGAGCAGCGCGGACTCGGGCGCCGGCTCTTGCGGAGCTGCAGATTCCAGTTCCGGGAGGGCAGCGGGTTCGGGTTCGACAATTGCCACCGGCGCCAACTCGAACTTCGCCCGACGAACGCGTTTGCGCACAGGCTCGAGCGGCACTGGTGGCACGGCCTCCGTCGGCGGGGTCAGCGGCTCATCGAGCGTTGGCAGCGCCGAGTCGAGTGCTTCCACGACTAGCGCCGATGCGACCGGCAGCACGGCAACGTCGGATTCTAGCGGCAGTTCGATCACAGACCCGGGGACTGCCTGCGACTCCGGTTCGATTGCTGTCACGGTCTGCACAGCGAATGTCATGGCTACGGGTTCGATGGCCGCGGGTTCGACGGCTATGGGCTCGATCGCTGCGGGCCCGATGGCTGTGGGTTCTACGGCCTCGGGCTCGATGGCCGCGGGCTCGACAGCTACGGGTTCGATGGCCGCGGATTCGATGGCTATGGGCTCGATGGCCGCGGGCTCGACAGCTGCGGGTTCTACGCCAAGCTCCGCCGCGGGCACGGTCGAGACGATTGTGGGCACCGCCGGCGTGGGGCTCGCCTGTGCGCGGGACGCAGGAACATCCTCCGTCGGCGCCGGCGCCTGTGCTGGCGCCGACACAGAGACCGCGGATTCCTCCGTGATGAGCGGCTCATCGAGGCCGGGCAGTTTCGGCGCACGCGAACGGGGCTTACGGTGGCGATGGCCGGCCAGGCGCTCCCCGGTCGCGGGAA
Organism: Acidobacteriota bacterium; assembly: GCA_026393735.1. GTDB lineage: Bacteria > Acidobacteriota > Vicinamibacteria > Vicinamibacterales > JAKQTR01 > JAKQTR01. Next base: position 5,075 of record JAPKZP010000086.1, on the reverse strand, counting down.
TGACGCCGCCATCGACGAGTGCAGCAGCAAAGGCTGCGGCAAAGTCCGCGGCCCGGTTTGGCCGGCGTTCCGGGTCCGGGTCCAGTCCGGCCTCGATCACCTCGCGAAGCGCGCCCGCATCGTGGACGCGAAGGTCGTTGAGGCCCGGAAGCGGCTGGTCGGTCCCCGGAAGGGCACGCCTCCCGGTCAGCACCTCGTAGCCGATCGCCGCCAGCGAGAACACGTCAACTGCCGCCCCCCACTCCTCGCCGTTCTCGCGTTCCGGGGCGACGTACGGCCGTCTGATCGGGCCGTGCAAGCCGATGCGCTCGAGCGCCTTGGCTGCGCCGAGGCCGGTGACGTGCGTCTCGCCCGGTGTCACCAGGATGTCGCGCGGATGGAGCGAGCCGTGGAAGACGCCGACCCGCGCGGCGGCATCGAGGGCCTCCGCGACGTGCGAGACGAGGCGGACCGCGTCCACGGCCGGGGCCGGCCCGTACTGACGGATCGCGGCATCAAGCGATTCCCCCGCGACGTACTGGACGGCGAGGTAGGCGACGAACTCCTCGACGCCGGTCCCGACCAGGGCGGCGATATGGGGATGTTCCAGGCCCAGATCGACGACGCGCTGGAACTCCGACGCGAGGGTATTGGCTTGTTCGGGGGTGATGTCCAGGGTAAACGCCTTGACGGCGACGAGGCGGTCGCCGTCAGGGTCGTGCGTGCGGAACACCGGTCCCAGGACGCCGGCGCCAATCTGATGCAGGAGTCTAAACCGACCAAAAGCCGGTGGCGGAGTGTAGGAGGTACCGGACGTCAATTCCTCAGTTGAACTGTCGCGATGCTAGCATGGAACTCCCGGCGCTTCAACGGATAACGAGGACGGCACGCCTGCGGCCGGGCCCATCGCTTGACACTGTGCTGAGCCTTTGAGACAGTAGCCTCCGGTGACTTCGCAGCCAGACACACCTCCGACCGGCGCGGTCCGGATGGCCGTCGATATCCGCCGCTACCCGGGGATCCGGCGGCTGGCGGGCGACTACGCCTATGACTTCGCGAGGCTGCGCGAGTTCTTTGCGGGCGACCCCGCCGAGCCCGACGCGTGGCGAATGGCCATCGAACGGGCGCGGGCGCATCCCCGGGACCGGGCGGCCGTCGCAGACGCACTCGTCCGCCAGCAACAGCGGCGGGGCGCCCCACCCGAAGCACGGGCAGCCGTCGAGCGACTCCGGGATCCTGACACGGTCGCCGTCGTCACGGGCCAGCAGGCGGGGTTGTTCGGCGGTCCCCTGTTCACCCTGCTCAAGGCAATTACCGCGCTCAAACTGGCCGCGCGAATCCGCCAGGACCACCACGTCCCCGCGGTCGCCGTCTTCTGGATCGACGCCGAGGATCACGACTGGGATGAAGTGAGCGCGTGCGAGGTGCTGGATGGCGAGCTCCATCCGCACACGATTCGCCTGGCCCCGCCAGACGGGGCCGGCAGCCGGCCGGTTGGCACGCTGTCCCTGACCGATGCGGTCACGGGCGCGATTGACGACCTGGCGGCCGCGCTGCCGGCGACGGAATTCACCGCCACCCTCCTTACGCGACTCCGCAGTGCGTACCGTCCGGGCACGGGGATGGGCGAGGCGTTCGGACGCTGGCTCGAGTTCGTACTGGGTGAGTTCGGCATGGTCGTGTACGACGCGTCCGACCCTGCGACGAAGCCGCTCGTCCGCGCGCTGTTCACCCGCGAGGCGCAGTTCGCCGGCCGGACGGCGGAACTGGCGGCTGAAGTCGGCGGGCGGCTGGTTGCGAAGGGGTATCACGCGCAGGTCACGTCGCACACGGACGGCGTGGCGTTGTTCTCGCTGCACGAGGGACGCCAGCCCGTCCGTTTCGCGGATGGCCTGTTCCACGTCGGCGAGCGGACGCTGAGCCAGGCGGCGCTGCTGGCCGACATAGAGGCCAGGCCGGCGGCGTTCAGTCCCAATGTCCTGCTCCGCCCTCTCGTGCAGGACACCGTCTTCCCCACCGTCGCGTACGTGGCCGGGCCGAACGAACTGGCGTACCTGGGGCAGCTGAAACCGGTGTACGCGCACTTCGGCGTGCCGATGCCGCTCATGGTGCCTCGGTCGTCGGCGACCATCCTGGATTCGGCCGGCGTGCGTTTCCTCTCGAAGAACGATCTCGAGCTGGAGTCGCTGCACGCGCAGGACGAGAGCACGCTGAACCGCCTGCTCGAGGCGCAACTGCCGCAGGCAGTCGAGCAGGCGTTCCAGGACGCTGCCTCGGCGCTCGACGAGAAGCTGCGGCGGCTGATCGAGGCGGTGCCCGCCGTCGATCCGACACTCGAAGGCGCGGCGAAGTCGGTGGCCGGCCGGATGCACCACGAACTGCAGGGCCTGCACACCAAGATGATCCACGCAGCCAAGAAACGCGACGACACGCTGCGCCGCCAGTTCACGCGCACGCGCGCCCAGGCCTTTCCGGCTGGCCACGCGCAGGAACGTTCGATCGGGTTCGTGTCGTTCCTGAACAGGTACGGCCCGGGCCTGGTGGATCGGCTGCTCAGCGACCTGCCGCTCGATCTCGGCCGTCACTGGGTGGTGACGGTGTAGGACGCTCCCGTGCCGCCAGCCATGTCACCTCCCCGCGCATTGGTGCACCCGGCACGCCCAAGGCGGCGGCTCCGGTGGTTCCTCGCCATCGGCCTCGGGGTACCGTTCCTGATCCTGCTCGTCGTCACGGGCTACTACTACGTCAGCTTCTCGCGGGTGATCGACGAACGCCTGCACGGCGAGCGCCTGCGCACGCTCCCCCGTGTACTGGCGCGGCCCTTCGAGATCCGCCGCGGCCAGTGGCTGTCGAGCGAACAGTTCGTCGACCGGCTGAACGTCCTGGGCTACGCGGAACGCCCCAGAGCCGAGCAGCCCGGGGAGTTCTCCCGCGGCGACAACGCGCTGACGATGGTGCCGAAGGGCGGCGACCACCCGGGGCAGATCCTGCGCATCACGTTCAATCCGCGAGGCGGGGGCCTCGTCGGCCCCGTAGGCGAGGACGGGCGGCCCACCCCAATGCCCGCCATCGAACGCCTGGAACTGTCAGGGGCCGGGCCTGTCGACGAGATTCGCCTCGAGTCGCCCCTGCTGACGGCCCTCATCACGGCCAACCGGGAAAAGCGCCGCCGGGTCTCGCTGAGTCTGATCCCCCGCATGATGGTCCAGGCGGTGCTGGCCATCGAGGACCGGCGGTTCTACGAGCATCCCGGCATCGACCCGATCCGCATTGCGGGCGCCATCATCACCAACATCAGGGGCGACAAGCCGTACCTCGTGGGCGGCAGCACGCTGACGCAGCAGCTGGTGAAGAACTTCTTCCTGACGCCGGAGAAGTCCCTGCGCCGGAAGTTCCAGGAACAGTTCCTCGCCATCGTCCTCGAGACGCGCGCGTCGAAGGACGAGATCCTCGAGCTCTATCTGAACGAGGTCTACCTCGGCCAGCGCGGCTCGTTCGCGATCCACGGCGTGGCCGAAGCGTCGCGCCTCTTCTTCGGCAAGGACGTGACCAACCTGTCGCTGGCGGAGGCCGCCACGATTGCGGGTGTCATCCAGGCGCCGTACACCCACTCTCCGTTCTCGTCGGCAACCCGGTCGCGGGATCGGCGAAACGTGGTGCTGCAGGCGATGGTGGACTCCGGGTATGTCACCCAGGCGGCCGCCGAGCGCGCCGGCCGCGAGCCGCTGCAGACGATCGCCCACGCCCTCGACACCGAGGCCCCGTACTTCGTCGACCTGCTGGGTGAGACCCTCGCCGATCAGTACCCCGGGCTGCTCAGCAGTTCGCAGCCGGTGGACATCTTCACGACGCTCGACACAAATCTGCAGCGCCTCGCCCAGGAGGCGGTGCAGGGAGGGATCGTGCAGATCGACGAACAGCTCGCCAAGCGGCGCGTCAAAGGGCGCGCGCAGGTGGCGCTCATCGCGATCGACCCGCGCACGGGTGACGTGCTCGCCTACGTGGGCGGCCGATCCTACAGCCAGTCGCAGTTCAACCGGGCCGTGAACGCCAAGCGCCAGCCCGGCTCGGTCTTCAAGCCGTTCGTCTACCTCGCGGCGTTCGAGGCGGCGGCGGCGACCGGCCGCACGGACCTGACGCCGGCGACGGTTGTCGACGACGAGCAGACGACGTTCACCTTTGAAGACAAGGATTGGACGCCGGGCAACTACGAGGACGAATACGACGGGATGATCACGCTGCGCCGGGCCCTCGCGCTCTCACGCAACGTGGCGACGGTGAAAGTGGCGGAGATGATTGGATTCGGCAAGGTCGCCGATCTCTGGAAGCGATTCGGGTCCTCCACGGCGCCGAGGCCGTATCCGTCGATTGCGCTCGGCGTATTCGAGGCGACACCGTTTGAAATCGCGTCCGCGTACACGGTGTTCCCCAACTACGGCGAGTTGCGCCCCCTGCGGCCCATCGAGCGGATCGTCAACGGCGGCATCGACGTGCGCGTCCAGTCCCCCGCCGTGAAGCGGGTCGCGCGTCGCGATACGACGTTTCTCGTGACCAACATGATGCGCAGCGTCCTCAACGAGGGCACGGCCGCGTCGGCGCGCAGCCTGGGCTTTGCGCTGGACGCCGCGGGCAAGACCGGCACGACCAACGACCTGCGCGACGCGTGGTTCGTCGGCTTCACGCCCGGCCTGCTGACGGCTGTCTGGGTGGGCTTCGACGACAATCAGCCGCTCGGCCTGAGCGGCGCGGTGGCCGCCCTGCCCATCTGGACGCGCTTCATGATGGCCGCGCTCGCGGGCCGGCCGGCGCAGTCGTTCCAGCCGCCGGAAGGCATCGTGTTCGTCGATATCGATCGCGACACCGGCAAGCTCGCCCAGCCGGCCTGTCCGCGCCTGTTCCGCGAGGCCTTCGTCGCAGGCACCGAGCCCACAGAGGCCTGCGACCTCCACCGCTTCTGATTGTCGACACCTCCCGTCCCTACCCGGGCGGACACAGGGGTCCGCCCCTCCAATGACGACGCAACAACGCCTTTGGGGTGTTGCCCCTACCGATGCGATAGCCTGTGTCTCCGTAGGGGCAAGGCCCTGTCCTTGCCC
>JAPKZP010000641.1 GCA_026393735.1 Acidobacteriota bacterium | reverse complement strand
TGCTCGCGCTCGCCGGGTTCGGTTCGAAGGCCGGCGTCGTCCCCGTGCACGTATGGCTCCCGCGGGCGCACCCGGCGGCGCCCAGCCACGTGTCGGCGCTCATGTCGGCGGCGATGGTGAAGCTCGGCATCTACGGCGTCCTGCGCGTGTGCCTGGATCTGATGGGCGGCGGCCCGCTCTGGTGGGGCGCCGTGCTGGTCGGCGTCGGCGCCGCGACCGCGCTGACGGGTGTGCTCTACGCGCTGGTCGACGACGATCTCAAGCGGCTGCTCGCGTACTCGACCGTCGAGAACGTCGGGCTCATCTTCCTGGGCCTCGGGGCGGGGTTTCTCTTCCTGAGCCTGGCGCAGCCGGAGGCCGCCGCGCTGTCGTTCGCCGCCGCGCTGCTGCACGTCGTGAACCACGCGGCCTTCAAGGGCGTGCTGTTCCTCGGCGCCGGGTCGGTGCTGCACGCCACGGGCGAACGCAACATGAACCGGCTGGGCGGCCTGGTGAAGCGGATGCCGTGGACCGCGGCGACGTTCCTGGTGGGCTCTCTCGCCATTGCCGCACTTCCGCCGTTCAACGGGTTCGTCTCCGAGTGGTTGCTGTTCCAGTCGTTCCTGCCGGGCGTGGCGAGTTCGCGGGCGTCCATCGCCATCGTCCTCACGCTGGGCGTCGGCGCGCTGGCGCTCACGGGCGGACTGGCTGCCGCCACGTTCGTGAAGGCGTTCGGCATTCCGTTCCTGGCGATCGCGCGATCCGGCCACGCCGCCCAGGCGCACGAAGCGGCGTGGCCGATGCGGCTCGGCATGACCGCGCTGGCACTGGCCTGCCCGCTGCGGGCGATCCTCACGATTCCGGTGCTCTCGACGATCAACGGCGTGCTCGCCGGCCTTGCCGGCATGCCGCCGGCGAGTGCGTCGTTCGCGCTGGGCCTGACGGTTCAAACGCCGCACGACATGGCCCGCGTCTCGCCCATCGCCATCATGGCCGTGCTGACCGGCGTGCTCGTCGCCTCCTGGCTGGCCGTTCGCGTTGCCGCCCGCCGGTCGTGCCGCATCACCGAGACCTGGGGCTGCGGCCGCATCACGCAGACGCCGCGCATGGAGTACACGTCCACGGCATTCGCCGAACCGCTGCGACGCATCTTCGGTGAGCTGTACCGCCCGACCGACGACGTGTCGATCGTCGTGCACCCGGACGCGCCGTACCACGTCCGCGCCATGACGTTCCGGACCGAGCTGCACCCGTGGTTCCAGCGGATGCTCTACGGCCCGCTGATTCGCGCGACGCAGGCGGCCGCCGGTTGCGTGCGCGCGCTGCAGTCCGGTTCCATCAATGCGTACCTCGCCTACATCGTCGGTGTGCTGGTGGTGCTGCTGGGCCTGGTCATCGGGTTCTGACTCGGACTGAAGGAGGTTGGTGAGCGTGGTCGACACCACGGGCGTGATCGTCGAGGCCGTGCAGGCGCTGCTGGCGCTGGCGCTGGCGCCGGGCCTGATAGGCTTCATCCGGTGGATGAAGGCCCGGCTGCAGAACCGGCGCGGGGCCCCGGTGTGGACGCCGTACTTCGAGCTGCGCAAGCTCCTCCGCAAGGAGACCGTCGTGTCGGCCAACGCGTCGTGGGTGTTTCATGTCGCGCCGTTCGTGGTCTTCGGCAGCACGGTGGTCGTGTCGCTGCTCGTGCCCGTGCTGGTCACCCCGCTGCCCTTCAACTCGGTGGCGGACCTGTTCGCGGTGGTCTACCTGCTGCTGGCGCTGTTCATCGTGATGCTCGCGGAAACGGGCCGCCTGCCCGTTGACAACCCGGCCACCCATCTTGAACTGACGATGATCCATGAGGCGATGATCCTCGAGTACTCGGGCCCGTACCTGGCGCTCATCGAGTGGGCCTCGTGGCTGAAGCTGCTGGTCTTCCTGACGCTGGCGGGCAACCTGTTCGTGCCGTGGGGCCTGGCGACGTCGCTCGCCCCGGCCGGGCTCGCGATCGCCGCCGGGACGACGCTGGTGAAACTGGTCGTCCTGGCCGTCGCCGTGGCGGTTCTCGAGACGCGCGTCGCCAAGCTCCGGCTCTTCCGCGTGCCCGAGTTGCTGGCCGTGTCATTCGTGCTTGGCCTCCTGGCGGTCACATCGTCGTTCGCGATGAGGTAGCGGCGTGCCACTGGTGTTCTCGCAAGTCGCGGTGCTGGGGTCGAGCGGCGTGCTGCTGTGCGGGATCATCCTGCTGTGGCGGCGCGGCGTCCCGGCCTACATCTCGGCGTTCGCATGGCAGTCGATTGTCCTGGCGGCGCTCACCGCGGCCGTGGGCTATTTCTGCGACGACCCTCAACTATACTGGGTCGCGGGTCTGCTGTTCGCGATCAAGGGCCTCGCCATCCCGCGCCTGCTGCGAAAGGTCGCCAGACGATTCGAGCGCGTGGTCGAACCGCCGCCCTACGTGAACACGGCGACGTCGCTCGTGGTCAGCGGCCTGCTGATCCTCCTCGCGTACGCGGCGGCGCGGCCGTTGCAGGCCATCGCCGACGCGCCGACGCGCGGCGGCATGCCGCTCGCCATGGGCCTGCTGTTCGTGAGCCTCTTCATCATCGTCAGCCGCCGGAAGGCGATCACGCAGGTCATCGGTTTCCTGATGCTCGAGAACGCCATCGCGCTGCTCGCCGTGCTGGGCACGTACGGCGTGCCGCTCATCGTCGAGCTCGGGGTGTTCCTCGACGCGTTGATGGGTTTCCTGGTGATGCAGATTTTCCTGTACGAGATCCACGACACGTTCAGCACGCTCGACGCGGGCGCGCTCAACCGGCTGAAACACTGACATGAGCCTTCCGTTGCCGATTGTCGGACTGCTGCTGCCCTGGGCGACGAGCGCGTTGCTGGCGCTCGTGGTGCGGCCGTACCGCGCGCCCGTCGGCTGGGTGAGCGTCGGGCTCGGCCTCGTGTCTCTGGGATCGGCAGGGGTGCTGTGGGCGGCGGCCCTGGGCGCCGATACCGCATTCGCCGGCCGGAACGATCTCTTCCGCGTGGACGCACTGTCGGCTCTGGTCGCGATGTGCGTGGCGATCGTCGCCGAGTTGGCCATGTGCCTCGGCCCGGGGCTGTCCGCCGCGACGCCCGACGACGCGCGGGCGGGTGGCCGCTTCCGGCTGCACGGCAGTCTCTTCGTGCTGGCGATGCTCGTCGCCGTCACGATCAACAACGTGGCCCTGATGTGGGTCGCCATCGAGGCGACGACGATCACCTCGGCCCTGCTCATCCCCCTGCACCGGTCGAAGGCCTCCGTCGAGGCGTCCTGGAAGTACATCCTGATCGGATCGGTCGGGATCGCGCTCGCGTTCGCCGGCACGGTGCTCGCCTACTTCGATTTCGTGACCCTGCTCGGGCGGCGCGCCGACGCGCTGAACTGGTCGCTGCTCATGCACGTGGCGCCGTCGCTGCACCCCGACGTGCTCCGTCTCGCCTTCGTCTTCCTCGTCGTGGGGTACGGGACGAAGGCCGGTCTCGCGCCCATGCACACGTGGCTGCCCGACGCGCATTCAGAGGCGCCGGCCGCGCTCTCCGCGATGATGTCCGGCGTGCTCCTGGCGGTGGCGCAGTACGCGGTGCTGCGGTGGAAGGCTGTTGTCGACCTCGCCGCGGGGCCGGCGTTCTCCACCCAGGTGCTGCTCGTCCTCGGCCTCACGTCGGTGGCGGTCGGCGCCCTGAGTCTCGTGCCGCAGCGCAACTACAAACGGCTGCTGGCCTACTCGAGCGTCGAGCACAGCGGCCTCATCTGCCTGGGCCTGGCGTTCGGGCCGGCGGGCGTCTTCGCCTCGCTGCTGCACATGCTCAATCACGCGCTGGCCAAGTCCACGAGCTTCCTGATGGCCGGCCGTATCCTGCACCGCTACAAGTCGGCCGAGGTGGATGGCGTGTCGGGTCTCCTGCGGACGATGCCCGCGACGGGCGCGCTGTTCGCCGCCGGGGTGCTGGCGCTCATGGGCCTGCCGCCGTTCGGCCTGTTCGTCTCCGAGTTCCTCCTGTTCAGGGCCGGGTTCGTCTCCGGGCATGTCTGGACCACGGCGGCGGCGCTGCTGCTTGCAGGCATCGGGTTCGTGGCCCTCGCGTCGCACCTGCCGCGCATGCTGTACGGGAACGCACCGGCGTCGGTTGCGGCCGGTGAACCCGATCGGTGGATGCTCGCGCCCATTGCCGCCTGCGCGGTGGCCATGGTGGCGCTCGGCCTGTTCCTGCCCGGCGTCGTGGGCTCGCTCATCGGGCGCATCGTGGAGAGCCTCGGGTCATGAACGACGTCCATCCATCGATCGCGTCGTTGGCAGACCGGTTGGGCGGCCGCGGTACGGATGTGCGCGTGGCACGCAGTCGCGAGTGGCACGCCACCGTCGCGCCTGCGGATCTCGTCGGCGTCGCCGGGGTTCTGCTGAGGGATTGCGGGACCGCGCTGATCCTGGTTGCGGCCGAAGACGCCCGGGCGGATGCGGGCATGTTCCGCGTCCATTACCTCTTCGCGCACCACCAGGACGACTGGTTCGCGCACGTCACGGTGCCGCTCGCAGGCGACAATCCCGAGGTGCCGTCGCTGGCGATGCAGCACTACCCGGCGTCACGCTTCGAACGGGAGATGCGCGACTTGATGGGCATCGTGCCCGCCGGCCATCCCGACCCTCGCCCGCTCGCCCGGCACGGATTCTGGCCGGAGGACTACTTCCCGCTGCGCAAGGACGCGCCGCCGCCCGACTTCCGCGACGACGGGCAGCCGTTTCCGTTCGGCGAGGTCGGCGGTGAAGGCGTGTACGAGATTCCGGTCGGCCCGGTGCACGCGGGGATCATCGAGCCGGGCCACTTCCGTTTCAGCGCCGTGGGCGAGACCATCATTGACGTGAAGCAGCGCCTCTATTTCACGCACAAAGGAACGGAAAAGCTGTTCGAAGGCCAGCGCCCGGCGGACGCGGTCCGCCTCGCCGAACGCGTGTCGGGCGACAGCACCGTCGGCCACGCCCTGGCGTTCTGCCAGGCGGTGGAGTCCGCGAGCGGGACCGTCGTGCCGCCGCATGCGCAGAACATCCGCGTGGTGCTGCTCGAGCTGGAGCGCCTGTACAACCACGTGGCTGATTTCGGCATGATCGTGAGCGACACCGGGTTCGCCCTGGCGCATGCCCACGGCTACCGCATCCGCGAACGGCTGCTCCGGCTGAATCACCGCGTGACGGGAAGCCGCCTTCTGCGCGGCGGTATCGTCGCCGGCGGCGTGGCGTGCGAGGTCACCGACGGTGCCGCCGTGCGCGCCGAGGTCGACGGCGCCGTGCGCGATTTCCTCGAAGTCGTCGATCTCTGTCTGGCCAACTCGCTGGTCGCCGACCGGCTCGAGCAGACGGGCGTGCTGCCTGCGCAGACGGCCCGTGACCATGGCGTCCGCGGCTTCGTGGCCCGCGCGTCGGGACTGGACGTCGACGCGCGCCGGGATCATCCGCGGCCGCCGTACGACCGCCTGCAGTTCGAGGTGCCGGTCTTCGACGCGGGAGATGTGCGGGCGCGGGCGATGGTGCGCGTCGAGGAGGTGCAGCAGTCCGCCCGCCTCATCGCGCAGGCCATCGACGGGCTGCCCGCCGGGCCGCTCGCCGCTGACGTCCCGCCGATCCCGGCGTTTACACCCGCGTTCGCTATTGTCGAGGGGTGGCGGGGCGCCATCGTGCACTGGGTCTCTGCCGGGAGGGACGGCCGACTCCACCGCGTCAAAATCGTCGATCCGTCGTTCCTGAACTGGCCCGCCCTCTCGCGCGCGCTCGTGGACAACATCGTCCCCGACTTTCCCCTCTGCAACAAGTCGTTCAACCAGTCGTACTCCGGGAACGATCTGTAGAGACGGCCTCAGAACCTGCGCGAGCGGCCGATTGCCGCCCGTGAGATCGGGTTCTGCAGCCGGGTGCAGCATGAACACGATGCTACAGCCGCACGCCCACTCCCCGGCCCGCGCCTACGCCGGCGCGATCTTCGCCGTGACGGTCTGGGGCGCGTCCTTCATCGCGACGAAGATCGGCGTGCGCGAGGTCAGTCCCTTCACGGTGATGTGGCTGCGGTTCGGCATCGGCGTGGCGGTGCTCGCCGTCGCGGTGGCCGCGCGGGGCGAGTTCGCCCGTCCCGGCCGGCGAGACCTGCTGTATTTCGCGGGCCTCGGCGCGCTCGGGATCACGCTCCACCAGTGGCTGCAGGCAACCGGGCTCGTCACCGCCCAGGCCTCGACCACGTCCTGGATCATCTCGGCTACGCCGCTGACCATGGCCGTCGTCGGCCGTATCGTGCTCGGCGAGCGCATGACCGGGCGGCAACTGGCGGGCATTGCACTCGGAGCCGTCGGCGTGCTCCTCGTGGTGTCGCGCGGCGACTGGGCGTCGATCGTGCGCGGATCGGCCGGATCAGTCGGGGACGCGCTGGTGGCGACGAGCACGGTGACCTGGGCCCTCTTCTCGGTGTACTCGCGCCGGGGACTCCGGCGCCATCGGTCCGCGCCGATGATGCTCTACGTGATGGCCAGCGGCTGGCTGCTGGGCAGCATCCCATGGCTCGCCCTGGGCGGACCCGCCGAACTCGCGAGGCTCACGCCGGACGCGTGGACGGGTATCGCGTTTCTGGGCGTGCTGTGCTCTGGGCTGGCCTACATCTTCTGGTACGACGCGCTGCGTGCGCTGCCCGCGGCGAACGTGGGTGCACTGCTGTACATCGAGCCCCTCGTCACGATGGCCGTTGCCGCGCTGCTGCTGGGCGAGGCCGTCACGCTTCCCGCGATCGCCGGGGGCGCCATCATCCTGGCCGGAGTCCGCGTCGCGACACGGCGCGTCGTGCCGGTGTCGTAACCTCGGGGGCATCGCGCCGGGCTTCTACTCGACCGGCTCGATCGCCGTCACATCCGTTCGGTCCAGCACGCGGCCGAGCAGTTCCGTCGCCACCCAGCATTCGGCGGCGACGACGGCGGCGAGGATGACGGCCGGCACGAGAATGGGCACGGCGCCGGTGACGGTATACACGCCGAACGCGACAACGCCGGCCACGACGGCGGCGGGCAGCACGGAGAGCGCGAGCGCTAACAGGTTGCCGGCCAGCATCAGCAGGCGCTGGCCCATGGCATCGATACCGCGTGCGCGCGAGCCGGCCGACACGACCCAGGCAGGAAACAGCACCGCCAGGGCGTTCTGCACCACGGTCTGCGAGAGAATCAATGCCGGTGCCACCGCGAGCGCGGCGAGCGTGTACGACACGCGATTCGCCATGATCGCGCCAGCGGTGCGATCGGTCAGCGGCAGCGCGCCGAACAGGACGGCGGCGGTCAGGATGAACAGCCACGCCGCGGCGGTGACGACGGCCACCGGCGCCAGGACCTCACCGCGGATGAGCGCCGCGCCGCGCACCGGCCACGTCTTCAGCATCGCGAGGTTCGACAGGTCCTGCCGCAGGTCGTTCCGCATCATCTGCGGCCCCAGCAGGACGGCCATCCCGGCCAGCGGGAGACAGAGCGTGGCGAGAAACGCGCTGATGCCGCGTCCTGCGCCGCTCTGCGCGATGATGCCGAACACGACGAGGATCGGCAGCAACCGGAGGAGCGTCCGGAGGGAAAGGTATCGGCCAACCAGGATCAGGTTCTTCCAGAGGATGGCTGTCTCCGGCGGTCCGGCCGGCGCCAGGCGGAAGGGCGCGGCCATGGCGCCACGGGCGATCGGCCGCGGCGATCTCCGCTCCTGCGCCCGTTGCTCGGCGTGCTCGGCCGATGCTTCCTCGAACGCGGCGTCCGCACGGATGACCCACGCGTAGTTCAGTGCGAGCAGGGCCAGCGCCGCCGGGAGCGCCGCCAGGAACTCCGCCGTCGACATCGACAGCGGCACGCGCACGAGGGCCCGGAAGGGCCAGAGCACGATGGCGGCCGCACCCGTCGTTCCCAGGCGCTGCAGTTCGTGGAACACGCCCGACGCATCGGGCAGCGCCGCGAGGGTGGACCAGTCGCCGATCACGGTCGATGCCAGCAGGCCCAGCCCCCCCAACACCACGGCGAGCGGTGCCCAGTGGCGCGCCAGGGCGCTCCGGCCGTACTCGACCAGGCTGCGGCGCGTGAGGGCGACGCCCATCAGATGGAGACGCACGGTCATCAGCAGCAGCCAGAGGCCGACGAGCAGCGTCCATCCGCCGGACATCGTCGAGGGTCGCATGACGATCGTCGCAATGGCGGATCCGAACAGGATGCCCAGTTGCGATCGCAGCAGCTTGTAATGCACGAGCTCGCGGCGCGTGACGGGTGCCTGAAAGAAGAACTGCACCTCGGCGCGCGAGAACGCCAGGGGCGCCCCGGCCGCCGGCCAGAGCCACGCGAGGGCCGCGGCCGCCAGCAGCAGCACGCTGCCCACGAACTCCGCCGGCGCCGCGAACTGGCTCATCACGGCGAGCCCGCCGCCGCCCGGCCGTGGCCGGCCGCTGCGGCGGAACACCATCAGGTACATGTAGGCGAGCCCCACCACCAGGCCGACGAGGTAGCGCGGCTCGCGCAGCCGCTGCAGCCGTCGACGGACGCGGTTCTTGATGGTACAGCGCGTCAGGTAGAGAAACGTCCCCAGCATCTACGGCTCGCGCGCGGTCGCAGTGAGGAAGATCTGCTCCAGCGACGACCCGGCGGCCGCCAGACCCGGCAGCGCCTTCAGCTCCGCCAGCGTGCCGTCCGCGATCTTCCGGCCGTGGTCGATGATGACGATGCGGGTGCAGATCTCCTCGACCAGGTGCAGCAGGTGCGACGATACGATAATCGCCGCGCCGTTCCGTCCGCGCGACACGATCGTCTCCTTCATGTGCCGGATGCCGAGCGGGTCGAGGCCGGTCAACGGCTCGTCGAACAGCATCGCCGCCGGTTCATGCAGCAGCCCGCAGGCGATCGCGACCTTCTGCTTCATGCCGCGCGAGAGTTCGGCCGGCAGCGCGTGCTCTTTCCCGGTCAGTTGGAGCTCGTCGAGGAGCGTCCTGGCACGGGACTCGACGTTTGTGACGCGGTAGAGCCGGCCGGTGAGGCGCAGATGCTCCATGACCGTGAGGTACTCGAAGAGCTGGGGCTCGTCGGCCATGAACGCCAGGCGCCGCTTCGCCTCGACGGCGTCGGCCACGATGTCGCGGCCGCCGACCGTGATGCGCCCCGCGCTCGGGGCCTGGATGCCGACGATGCACCGCAGCGTCGACGTCTTGCCGGCGCCGTTGGGGCCGATGAGTCCCACGACTTCGCCCGGGGCGACATGAACGGAGAACGCGTCGACCGCCTTGAATGTGCCGTAGACCTTGGTCAGGTGCTGGACGTCTATCACAGCCCCGCAGTCTACACCGGAACCGCGGCCGGCCCCGACACTCGTCCGGAACGGATGACGCGCGGCGACTACTTCGCCGGCGAGACGACCTTGCGCTTCTTGTTGGCGAACTCGGGCGCCTCGAGCACGCACGTGCCGAGCACGCGGAACGACCGCGCGAACGCCTTGGCGCCCATCCGGCTGATTTCCGCCGGGGCGGCGCCCACGTCGGGATAGCCGTTCGCGTCGGCCTTCGGCGCCGCCGTCTCCCAGTTCTGGAAGAGACGGCCCCACTCGCTCGCCAGCACGTCCCGCATGAGCCGGTCCGCGTTGCGGGGGTACCAGTAGCTGTCGTGGAACGCCACGCTCGCGATGTACGACCACGGCGCCAGCACGGTCTTGAGGCTCCACTCGATGGGCTTCTTCAACGGGCCCCAGTAGATCTGGTGCTGCATCCGCGACGCGAATGTCATCTTCTTGAACGGCCCGACGAAGTGCCAGTTCTCGTGCGCCGCGTCGACATCGCCCACGATCTCGATCTCGCGGGGATCGCCGCACCCGAGCCCGGCCTCGTGTGCGAGGCGGATGAACTTGATCGACAGCGGGTCCATCCCCATCAGCTTCGCGGCCACGGCGTCGATCGCCACCTGGTCGGCGCTCGCGAGGATGACGTTCTTCGTGTAGGGCATCATGCAGCGCGGGCCCGGGCCGTCGCCGGCGAAGGTGCCGTCCATCACGGCGAACACGCCGCGGTGGATCTTCTTCTGGATCATCAGGAGGTCCACGAGCGTCTCGTGAATGACCGGGTGCGTCCAGTGGCGCCGTTCGTTGAGCAGCCCGCCGAAGGCGTTCTTCATCGCGCCGGTCGTGGTCGTGAAGACGTGGGTCTTCACGGTCGGCAGGTGGATGATGTTCTCGCCGATGAACCGCCGTGGGATCAGGAAGCCCTGCGGGTACACCTCGTTCAGGCAGAGGAACTTCTTCGTGAGGTCGCCGACGGCGTCCTTCACGCTGATCCAGTCCTCCCCTTCGTACAGGTGGACGTTGCGCAGCCCGTGCGCCTCGACGACGTTGACCTGCTTGTTCTCGCGCTCGCCCAGGTGCGCGTCGATGACCACCGTGCGGTTGTGGCACGCATGGACGAGGTTCGGGTCGTACCCGTCCGCCTTCATCGCCCGGATCACGCCGTCGAGCTGCCACGGCACGGTGGAGCTGCCCGGGAAGAAGAAATGCCACGAGATGTTGACCTTGAGCGCGGTATCGGCGTCCCTGGCCACGACGTCCTGATAGCCCGCGAGATTCATCAACTCGTGGTAATCGCGCAGCACGGTGGCCGGAGACGTCTTGAGAATGGCGACTTTTGACTTGGTCATGAGGGTGTCCAACTCTTCACCATTATGGCATCTTCCCGAACGGGGAGAAGCGGGCGGCCGCGAATGTCGCTTGCATCCCGGGCCCGGACGCGGACAATAGGGTCCATGCGCTGGCACACGCTGGCAGCGGTCGGGAGTGCCGCGCTCCTCGCGTCGGCGATCGGATCCTCCGCGCAGGCCCCTCCGCCCGCGTCCGCGCAGAATCCCCAGCGCGCCGATCTCGACCGGCTGAAGGCGGCGTACGACCGCGATCGCGCCGACGACAAGGCCGCCCTCGAGTACGTGGCCGCCGCGATCCGCGCCAGCCAGCCCGAGCTGGCGCGGCCGGTGCTCTACCAGATGCTGTCCCGCCCGGAGAAACGCCAGCCCGCGCAGGCGGCCGAGGCCTGGTTCCAGATCGGCCACGTCCATTTCCGGGCCGGGGAATACGAGGAGGCGATCGCCTGCTGGCAGACGGTCGTGCGCGACTACCGCACGAGCGATCGCGCCTCGGGTGCCGCGATCAACCTCGCGTCGGTGCTGCTGCAGGTCCAGGGGGACACGAAGGGCGCGGGAGACGTCCTCGACAGCCGCCTCAGGGATGGCACGATCAAGGGCGCGCACGTCGAACTCGCGCACTTCCTGCTCTTCCAGGTGCACGTCGAGCTGAAGCAGTACGCCGAGGCCCGCGGCCTGCTCGGCTCGCTCCCCGCCACCGGCGACCGCCATGCCCTGATCCAGGACGTCGTCCCGGTCGTGCTGTGGAAGACCGGCGACGAAGCCCGGGCTCGCCGGGAACTGGAAGCGCTCTTCGCCGCGGCGGAAGACAATGCGTCCGCCTTGAACAACCTCGCCGCCACGCTCACCGACCATGGCGTGGCGCCCGACGTCGCGGTGGCGTGCGCGGCCCGGGCCGTGGTGGTGTCGGGCGGGACACGTCACGACATCTGGGACACCTACGCTGAGGCGCTGTTCCAGTCGGGCCAGATGCAGCCGGCGATCGAAGCCGAAGAAAAGGCCGTGGCGCTCGCCACGGCCCAGCGGGATCAGACGGCGTACCGCGCCCGGCTCGATGCCTACAGGGCGGCCGCCCGCACGCCCAAGTAGGTCACCGGCACCCGATCACGCCTTGATCGTTTCCAGCCCGTGCGCACGCGGCCCGGTTTCGCTCCGCCGCAGCAGGAACGCGAAGAGCAGGGCGGCGAACCCGAGGCCCGAGAACGCCCACACCATGCCGGCGTGATAGCCCGACGGGTTGGCCGGGCCGGCCTTCGCCTGGTCATTGAGCACGCCGACAAGGAGGTTGAAGCCGAACAGCCCGATGTTCTGGATCATCGTCATCAGGCCGTAGGCGGTGCCCAGCCGGCGCTCCTCCACCACGTAGGCCACCGACGGCCACATGACGGCGGGAATCAGCGAGAACGCGATGCCCATCATCGCCATCGGCAGGTAGAGCGAGATGTTCGTGTAGCCGATGATCGCGTAGACGGGGATGAGCAGCGCCGCCCCCAGGAACATGAGCGAGGCGCGCTTCCCGATGCGATCGACGAGGGCCCCGAAGCTGGGCGTGCCGATCATGGCGAAGACCGTCAGCATCCCCACCAGCCACGACGCGAGTTCCGCGCTCGTCTGCCGCGTGTCGATGAAGTACTTCTGGGCGAACGTCTGGAACGGAAAGATGCCCGAGTAGAACGTCACGCACAGGAGCACGATGAACCAGTACGACCGGCCGAAGCCCAGCAGATCCCGGAAGACCACCTTGTCCGTCTTGCCGGCGTCGCCGAGGGCGTACCGGCGCGACGCGTTGGATTCCAGGAGCCAGTACAGCACCGCGCCGATGATGCAGAAGGCGCCGAACCCCACCGACAGCACGAGCGGCCCCTGCCACGTCGTATAGGCGGAGCCCGCCCAGCTGGGCGAGACTTGCGCGCCGAGCGATCCCAGCCGCGAGATCGTCAGGTTGATCCCGAACGCGAAACTCAGCTCCTTGCCTTTGAACCAGCGCGCGATCGCCGTCGTGACGGCCACGATGAGCGATTCGGCGCCCAGCCCGAAGAGCAGGCGCCCGGCGGCCATGACGGCCACGACCGGCGGCACGCTCGTCGCCCCGAAGATCGACCCTGCGACTGACAGCAGCCCGTTGACCGCCAAGCCGAGCGGCGCCAGAACCGGCTGTTCCGGCCATGCCGTGACCACCGCGCCGATGAAACAGATCGCGCCGAACAGCAGCGTGGACTTCTTGGTGCCAATCCGGTCGATGATGAACCCGCCGATGAGCACCATCACGATGTTCGGGAAGCTGTAGATGGCCTGCAGCAACCCGATGCTGGAATCCGAAAACCCGTTCCGGCTCAGCAGCGGGGCCAGCGGCCCGATGCAGTCGTAGACGTAGTAGTTGCCGAACATCGCCAGGCTGATGAAGACGAGCACCAGCCAGCGATACGCGCGCGGAGGAGCCGGACGGGTGGACGGAACGGATTCGCTCATGACAATCCTCTGGAAGGCCGGGGGCGACCTTCTCAGCTCTTGAGCGCCGCGAGTGCCTTCGCGCTCTCGGCTTCGACATCCTTGTGCAGGCTGTTCCCGTGGGAGTCCATCGTGACGATCACCGGGAAGTCCTTCACGTGCAGGTGCCACAACGCCTCCGGCACCCCGAACTCGAAGAGCGACACCCCGTCGACGCGCTCGATGCAGCGGGCGTAGAACTGGGCCGCGCCGCCGATGGCGCTCACGTACACGGCGCCGCATTCCTTGAGCGCCTCGAGCGTCTTCGCGCCCATCCCGCCCTTGCCGATGATGGCGCGCACCCCGAACTTGCGAATCACGTCGGCCTGGTACGGTTCCTCGCGGATGCTGGTGGTCGGGCCGGCGGCGTTCATCTTCCAGCGCTCACCGTCCTTCACGGCGACGGGTCCGCAGTGATAGAGCGCCGCCCCGCGCAAGTCGACCGGCGCGTCATTCTTCACGAGGTAGGTGTGCACGGAATCGCGGCCCGTGAACATGCGGCCGTTCAACAGCAACACGTCGCCCACCTTCAGCGCGCGGATGTCCTGTTCGGAGAACGGCGCCGTCAGCACGATTTCGCGGCCCGTGCGCTGGAAGCCGGCCTGATCGGCCATCGGCACGATCGGCGAGGACGGGTCGCGGTACTGCCATTGGGTGATCGCGCCCGTCGTCGCGTTGACGCGCACGCCGAGCCGGCGGAAGGCCCAGCAGTCGTAGGCCACCGAAACGAAGAAACTCGCCGGGAGCCGGTTGATCGCGCCGATCTTGCACCCGATGAGCGTCGTGTTGCCTTCGAAGCCCATGGTGCCGATCCCGAGCGTGTTGACGGTGCCCATGATGGCGGCTTCGAGCTCCGCCAGCTTCGGGTCAGGGTTCACATCGTCGAGCGTGCGGAACAGCTGCGCCTTCGCGTGCGCCCTTCAGCAGGAGCCTGACCTCGAGGTCGTCGTGCTCCCACTGGTTGAAGTGCAGCACCGGGGTGCCGGGGCCGAGGTTGTTGCCCGAGTTCTTGCCCGTGATCGAATCCACCGAGTTCGGCCGCAGCTTGCCCTTCTTCGTCGCCTCGGCGACCGCGAGACGGATCTGCTCCGCCATCCAGACCTGGTCCGCGCCGCGCGGGACGTGGATCTCGAAGGTCGGCATCCCCGTGTCCTGGCAAATAGCGCCGTCGCCGTCGGAGGCCTGGTCGATATTGATGTTGATGATGGACAGCGCCTGGGCGGCGCGTGTGTCCGGGGTTTCGATGTCCGTCGCCATCTTCATGGCGGCGCGCACGTCGGGGGGAAGTTCGGTCGACGTTTTGACGATGAGTTCAAGCATGCTCGAGAAGAATTCTGGTAACATGGCCGCAGAGTATAGCGCGTTTCGAACGAATCGGCTAAACCATTCAGACACAGCCAGATGCGAGCATTCATCGCGGCGGTCCTCGTCGGAATCGCGTGCGGGGCACTCCCGGCGGCCGCCCAGACGCGCCCGCCGCACGGCAAGCTGTTTCCGCCGCAGGACCTCGGATTGCTCGAAGGCCCGGACCGCGATCTCTGGCAGCTGCCCGGGCAGATCATGGATGCCCTCGGCATCGCGGAGCGATCGGCCGTGGCGGACATCGGTGCGGGAGGCGGATGGTTCACCATCCGGCTCGCGAGGCGCGTCGGCCCGAACGGCACCGTGTACTCGGAGGACATCCAGCGGCAGATGCTCGAGGCGACCGGGCGGCGCATCGCGCGGGAAGGCCTCCGCAACGTGCAGACCGTGCTTGGCACGTCCGAGGATCCGCGCTTGCCGGCGGGCGCACTCGATGCCGTGCTGATCGTCGACACGTACCACGAGTTCGAGAACCCGGTGGCGCTGCTGCGCAACATCGCGGGCGCCCTCAGGCCGCAGGGCCGTGTCGGCGTGGTCGACTTCAAGAAGGATGGACTTGGCCCCGGCCCGGCCCTCGAGGACCGTGTGGACCCGGACCTGATTGTGCGGGATGCCGAGACGGCGGGATTGACGCTCGTACGGCGGGAAACGTTCCTGCCGTACCAGTTCCTGTTGATCTTCTCGAGGAAGTAGGGCGCCGCCGGTGTCCGCGAGGATGCAGGGGCCGAGGGTGTCCGCGAGGGTGTAGGGGCCGACGGTGTCCGCGAGGGTGTAGGGGCCGACCCCTGTGTCGGCCCTAGCGTCCGATGATTTTCCACACGCCGGGCAGTACCGCGCCGGCCACGAACAGCTTCACGACGTCACCCGGCAGGAACGGGTAGACACCCGCCTGAAGCGCGGCCTGGAAGGAATTCGCGCCGGCAACGGGCGAGAGTTGCAGGGTCAGCCACGAGAGGCCGCTGGCGAAGATGATGACCAGACCCGCGGCCATCGCCAGGACCGAGGTCAGGTATCGGCGGTCGAAACCGCGTTCGGCGAGCCAGCCCGTCGCGAATGCCGCCAGGGGATACGCGATGAGGAATCCGCCGGTCGGTCCCAGCAGGCGCGCTGCGCCCTGGGCCAGGAGGGGCGAAGCCGCGAAGACGGGCATGCCGGCGAGACCGGCGATCAGGTACAGCACCTGGCTGGCAAGGCCAAGGCGTGCGCCCAGCGCTGCGCCGGCGAGCAGGACCACCATCGGCTGAAGCGTCAACGGAACCGGCGTCAGCGGCAGCGGGAAACTGACTTGCGCCGCGGCGGCCGTCAGCACTGTCACGAACAGTACCGCGGCGGTCCGAATCGCGCGCGCCGACCCCAGCGTCACGCCATCCGTCATCGAGAGGAGCAAGGGACGACTCGCGTTCACCATAGGGCGGAATCTTAGCATATGCGCCCGCTCGCGCCCCCGGGCCCCGCCTTGGCCCGAGCCCGCCATGTCGGGCTCGGGCCAAGGCGGAAATGCCGTCCTGTTATACTGGATTGT
>JAPKZP010000368.1 GCA_026393735.1 Acidobacteriota bacterium | reverse complement strand
TGGCAGCGCTACAAGACGATCGAAGGTGAGATCCGCGGGCGATGCGAGTCGTTCTTCCAGCAGGTGGCGGTCGAGCGGACCGAGAGCCTCCGGCAGAAGGAAACGCTGTGCGAGCAGGTCGAGGCCCTGGCCGAGTCGACCGACTGGATCAGGACGGCCGAAACCATCAAGGCCCTGCAGGCGCAGTGGAAGACCATCGGCCCGGTGACGCCCGGCCACGAGAAGGCGATCTGGGAGCGGTTCCGCGCGGCCTGCGATGCCTTCTTCACGCGGCGGAAGCACGACCTGACCGAGCGCAAGGCGGTCTGGTCCGGCAACCTCCAGAGGAAGGAAGCCATCTGCGCCGAGATCGAAGCGCTCGCCACGACGACGGACTGGGACCACGCGCTGGCGGAAGTCAAGCGCCTCCAGTCCGACTGGCGCATGGTCGGGCCCGTCAAGCGCAGCCGCGCCGACGCCCTGCTGCTGCGGTTCCGCGGAGCCTGCGAGCAGTTCTTCGAGCGGTACGCGCACCGCAACGACCAGGAACTCGAACAGCAGACCGCCGCGCGCGAACAGATCTGCGCCGACCTCGAGGCGCTCCTCGCCCCGCCGGCCGACGGCGCGGAGCCGGAGAGCGCCGAGGCGATTGGCAAGAGGGCGCTGGCCCTCAAGCGGCAATGGGACCAGGCTCCGACGCTTGCGCGCGCGCAGTCCGAGCCGCTCGGCGAGCGCTTCGCGAAGGCGCTCACGGGCCTCATCGGCGCGTGTCCCGAGGCCTTCAAGGGCAGCGAGATCGATCCGGAGGCGACGCGCCAGCGGATGGTGCAGTTGTGTCAGATGGTGGAGGGCGTGGCCGGAGAGGAGAAATCCGCCGAGCAGATGTCGCCGGCAGCCATCCTCGCGACGCAGTTGCGCGAAGCGCTGGCGGCCAACACCATCGGCGGCCGCGTCGACGACGAGGCCCGGTGGCGCAACGGCGCCGAGGAGGTCCGCAAGGCCCAGGTGGCGTGGCGTAAGCTCGGGCCCGTGCCCGAGGCCGTCGGCAAGGAACTCGACGAACGGTTCCAGCGCGCGTGCAACCGCTTCTTCCGGCAGCGCGACTTGCGGCGGCGGCCGTCGTCGCCCTCGGGGCGCTAGGCCGAAGCCGGACGCGGCTGATGCGACCCGAGACCCGCAACCGCGCGGAGATCGACGATCGGTACAAGTGGGACCTTGGCCGGATCTTCGTGACGTGGGACGACTGGCGCGCGGCGTTTGCGCGCCTCGAGGATCTCATCGACGCGTTCGTCCGGCGCCGGGGCACCCTCGGCGCGGGCGCGGCCACTCTGCGCGACGCCTACCAGGCCATTGACGACCTGGGCCAGCTGGCCTACCGCGTCTGGTACTACCCATCGCTGCGGCACGACGAGGATCAGCGCGACAACGAGGTCGGCGCGCGCCGCCAGCAGGTCCAGTTGCTGATGGCGCGCTGGCAGCAGGCGACGTCGTGGTTCAACCCCGAACTGCTCACGCTGCCAATCGCGCAGGTGCGCGGCTGGATGGACGCGGATCCGGGGTTGGCGGTCTACCGGTTCGCCATCGAGAACCTCTACCGCCAGCAGGAGCATGTGCTCGACGCCCAGGGCGAACGGCTTATGTCGCTGGTGAGCCGGTTCGACAGCACGCCGTCCGAGACGTACTCGGCCCTCTCGACCGCCGACGCGAAGTTCCCGCAGATCACGCTGGCGGACGGCCGGAGCGTCACCGTGTCGTACGGCGAGTACCGGTCGATTCTCGCCTCCTCTCGGGAGCAGTCGGACCGGGAGGCTGCCTTTCGCGCCTACCTCGGCACCTTCGACGCCGCACGCAACACGCACGCGGCTCTCTACAACGGCGTGTGTCAGCGCGACTGGTTCGCGGCGCAGGCGCGCGGTTACGAGACGACGATCGAGGCCGCGCTGCACGGCAACAACATCCCGGTGTCGGTGGTCGAGACGCTCATCGACGTCACCCGCGCCACGACCGGCGGGCTGCGCCGCTACCACCGGCTGCGCAAGCGCGCTCTGGGGCTCCAGCGTTACTGCGTCTACGACCACCAGGTCCCCCTGATCGAGTTCGATCGGCGCTACAGCTACGAAGAGGCGTGCGCGTGGGTCGCCGAGTCGGTGGCGCCGCTCGGACCCGCCTACCAGGCCGAGGTGCGCCGCAGTCTCGAGAGCGGCAGCATCGACGTCTACGAGAACGACGGGAAGCGCAGCGGCGCCTACTCGGCGCCCGTCTACGGCGTGCACCCGTACATGCTCCTGAATCACAACGACACGCTCGACGCCGTCTTCACGCTCGCGCACGAAATGGGCCACAACATCCACACGGTGCTGGCCCACTCGCACCAGCCGTTCGTCTACTCCGACTACACGATCTTCGTGGCCGAGGTGCCGTCCACGCTGGCCGAGGCGCTGCTGCTCGAGTATCTCCTGGCGCGCACCGCGGACCCGCGCGAGCGGACCGTCCTCCTGCAGCACGCGATCGACAGCATTGCGGGCACCTTCTTCACGCAGGTGCTGTTCGCCGACTTCGAACTGCACGCGCATCGCCTGGCCGAGCGGGACCAGCCCATCACGGCCGACGTACTGAACGACCTCTACGGACGCCTGCTGACGGACTACTACGGCGACGTGCTCGACGACGAGCCGCTCGCGCGCCTCACATGGGCGCGCGTGCCGCACTTCTTCAGCACGCCGTTCTACGTCTACCAGTACGCGACCTGCTTCGCGTCGGCCGCAAAGCTCTCGGACGAGATCCTGGATGGCAATCCGGGAAGCCGGGCCGGGGCCGTGGATCGGTACCTGGACCTGCTCAGGTCCGGCGGCAACGACTACCCGATGGAGCAACTGCGCCGGGCGGGCGTGGACCTGCGGGAGCCCGACACGGTCCGCGCGGTGCTGACCCGGTTCGATGCGCTCGTCGGCAGGCTGGAGTCCGAGTTGGCGGCGCTGCCACCCCTCACGTGAGGGGTGGCTTTGGCCGGCCCCCACGAAGATCAGCCGTGATCGGGGGCGATAGGGGTCGGGACGAATTTCAGAAACTGCACACCGAAGAATTACAGAATTGCAGGAGACGCGCGTCGATGACAGATCTGTAATTGGCCTCGAGCACTTTGCGAAATCCGTCCCGACCCCTTTCGACTGCCGGACAGCGCCTCGGAGCGGTCTGCGAGTCGCGGGCCGCAGTCGACCAGTGTTACAATCGTAGGATTGAGCTGAATAAATCAGGCGCCGCCGTGACGAGGCGGCCTCAGCCGGGCGGCCGCGGGGCGCCCGGGCTTCAAGGAGAGTATTCATGAGCGTCGCAGTCGATCGCACTCATCCGTACCAGGCCGCCGTCAAGGCCGGCCGTGAGCCGTTCAAGGTGGCCGATCTCAGTCTGGCCGAATGGGGCCGCAAGGAACTGCGGCTGGCCGAACAGGAGATGCCAGGCCTGATGGCCGTGCGCGACCGTTACACGGGCCAGCAGCCGCTGGCCGGCGCCCGGATCACGGGCAGCCTGCACATGACGATTCAGACGGCCGTCCTCATCGAGACCCTCGCGGAACTCGGGGCGGACGTGCGGTGGGCGTCGTGCAACATCTTCTCGACGCAGGATCACGCGGCGGCCGCCGTCGTGGTCGGGCGGCCCGAGACGGGCGGCACGCCTGAGAAGCCGAAGGGCATCCCCGTGTTCGCGTGGAAGGGCGAGTCGCTCGACGAATACTGGTGGTGCACGCGCGAGGCGTTGCTCTGGCCGGACGGCAGCGGCCCCACGCAGATCGTGGACGATGGCGGCGATGCAACGCTGCTCGTGCACAAGGCGGCCGAGTTCGAGAAGGCGGGCACGATTCCCGCGTTCGACGCGGCGTCGGATTCCGAGGAGTGGGGCGTCATTCTGAAGCTCATCACGGCCGAACTCGCCGCCCACAAGGGTCGATGGACGGCGGTGGCGAAGGGGATCCAGGGCGTCAGCGAGGAGACGACGACAGGCGTGCACCGGCTGTACCAGATGGTCGAGGCCGGCACGCTGCTCTTCCCGGCGATCAACGTCAACGACTCCGTGACGAAGAGCAAGTTCGACAACATCTACGGGTGCCGCCACTCGGTGGTGGACGGCATCAATCGCGCCAGCGACGTCATGATTGGCGGCAAGCTCGCGGTCGTGCTCGGCTACGGAGAAGTGGGCAAGGGGTGCGCCCAGGCCCTCCGCGGCCAGGGCGCCCGCGTCGTCGTCACCGAGATCGACCCGATCTGCGCCCTCCAGGCCTCGATGGAAGGGTACCAGGTCGCCACCATCGAGGACGTCCTCGAGAAGGCCGACATCTTCATCACGGCGACGGGCAACTTCAACGTCATCACCGCCGAGCACATGTCGAAGATGAAGGACAAGGCCATCGTCGGCAACATCGGCCACTTCGACAACGAGATCGACATGTCCGGCCTGAAGAAGGTGCCGGGCATCCAGTCCATCAACATCAAGCCGCAGTACGACGAGTGGCGCTTCCCGGACGGCCACAGCGTGATGATCCTGGCCGAGGGCCGGCTCCTGAACCTCGGCTGCGCGACGGGGCACCCGAGCTTCGTGATGTCGGCGTCGTTCAGCAACCAGGTGCTCGCGCAGCTCGAGCTGTTCCTGCACAACAGGAAGTACGACAAAAAGGTTTACATGCTCCCGAAGGAGCTCGACGAGGAAGTCGCGCGGCTGCACCTGGCGCACCTGGGCGTGCACCTGACCACGCTCTCGAAAGAGCAGTCGGATTACCTGGGCATCCCGATTGAGGGACCCTACAAGCCGGCGCACTACAGGTACTGACGCTCATCGGGGCAGCGGGTCCTGTCCGCGTCGCTCCCTTCTGTCCTCGGCTGAGCTTCGGTGACTTGCCTGCGGGCAGAAGGGAGCCAACGCGGCCACCCGCTGCCAGTGTCACGTCGGTGACGGACTCAGCTCCGGGGAGTGAGAGCAGGGATGCATCATGAGGTTGTGGAACAGGCCTTCAGGCCTGTTTTCGCAGGGCTGAAGCCCTGCGCCACATCAGGCACACGCAGAACGGCCCGGCGGCATCGGCTTCCGGGCCGTTTCACCGTTGTGCCGGGTCCGAGGGAACACGCATGCTGAAGCACATCGTCGCCGTCGCCGTGGTCGTCGTTGTCACTGGCCTTGCGGGAACCGCCCAGCGCGCCCCGGAGGCGTCCGGGGGCATCCTGTCGTCGATTGACGCGAAGAAGGACCAGTACGCCGCCGTGGCGAAGCAGATCTGGGAGTACGCGGAACTCGGCTACCAGGAAGACCGCAGCAGCGCGCTGTTGCAGAAAACGCTCGCGGATGCCGGGTTCACCGTCGCGCAAGGCGTCGCAGGCATGCCCACGGCGTTTGCCGCCACCTACGGCAGCGGATCGCCGGTCATCGTCGTGATTGGCGAGTTCGATGCGCTGCCCGGGCTGTCGCAGGAGGCTGGCAATGCCGCTCGCGCCGTGGTGAAGGCTGGCGCGCCGGGGCACGGCTGCGGACACAACCTCCTGGGCACTGCGTCGGCGGCAGCGGCCATCGCCGTCAAGGAGTGGATGATCCGGACACGGCAGACCGGCACGTTGCGGTACTACGGCACGCCCGCGGAGGAAGGCGGCGGCGGCAAGGTCTACATGGTCCGGGAAGGCCTGCTGAAGGACGTCGACGCGGTCGTAGGCTGGCACCCGGGTGACCAGAACAGTGCGAGTCCCGCAAGTTCGCTGGCGACCATCGCGGCCAGCTTCAAGTTCTACG
This sequence comes from Acidobacteriota bacterium, assembly GCA_026393735.1. GTDB lineage: Bacteria > Acidobacteriota > Vicinamibacteria > Vicinamibacterales > JAKQTR01 > JAKQTR01. Next base: position 301 of record JAPKZP010000368.1, on the reverse strand, counting down.
GCTCGGCCGCGCACGCCGCCGCGGCGCCCGACCGTGGGCGCTCGGCCCTCGATGGCGTGGAAGCGATGGATTACATGGTGAACATGATGCGGGAGCACGTGCCGCAGGAGACGCGCATCCACTACATCATCAGGAAGGGCGGCGTCGCGTCGAACATCGTTCCCGACTACGCCGAAGCCGAGTACCAGGCCCGGCATCCCGACATGCGCGTCCTGCAGGGGATCTGGGATCGGATCCTCAAGGCCGCGGACGGCGCGGCGATGGGCACAGGCACCCGCGTCGAGCACGAGGTGGTCACGTC
>JAPKZP010000397.1 GCA_026393735.1 Acidobacteriota bacterium | reverse complement strand
CTCGAAGCCGTTCCCGTCGTCCTCGATCTCGATGGTGAGCACGTCGTCCTGAATGCCGCACTGAATCAAGGCCTGCTCGGCTTGGGCGTGTTTGGCGATGTTGCTGATCGCTTCCTGAGCGACGCGGAAGAGGGCCGTCTCCATGAGCGCGGGCAGGCGCCGGTCGACGTCGCTGAACTCGCATCGGACGAGGACCCCCTTCGGCTTCAGCTGCCGTTCCGCGTACCAGCTGATCGCAGACCAGAGACCGAGGTCATCGAGGACCGATGGCCGCAGGTCGTAGATCAGGCGGTGCAGTTCGTCCAGCGTGCGGACGGCCAGGCTGCGGGCTTCGAGGAGCGGCGCGTTGTCGACCCCTGGGGGCCAGCGCGCCACGGCCGTCTCGAGCCGCATGTTGAGGGCGCTGATCGTCTGGCATGTCTCGTCGTGGAGCTCGCGCGCGAGGCGCTTGCGCTCGTCCTCCTGCGCCGTGATGACCTGCCTGAGCAGTCGGCCTCGGGCCTCATCGCGTTCCGCGAGCTGCCGGTAGAGACCCTCGAGTTCGTGGGTGCGTTCCTCGACGCGGCGCTCCAGCATCAGGTTGTCCTGCTCGATGGTCTCCATCGAGACCCGCAGGGTCGCGCGCATGTGTTCGAGCGAACGGCCCAGCCGGCCCACCTCGTCTTCGCCCAGATCGGGGATCGACGGATCCATCTCGCCTGAGGCGATGCGCTCGGCCGCACGGGTGAGGACCCCGAGCGGGCGCAGCAGGCTCTGGGCCGCGCCGTACGCGAAGAGGAGCCCGAGGCCCAGAAGGATGGGCGCCAGGACGAGGAGCGTCCGTCGCAGCGAATTGACCTGCGCGAGCGAGACCGACTCGGGCTCGCGGACGCGCACACCCCAGCCGAGATCCCTGGCCGAGACAAACGCCATGAGGTCGGTCGTGCGGCTCTGTGGGCCGTCGTGGCAGCTGTGGCACGTGCCGCGTGTCGATCCGCCGTTGCGAATCAGGTTGGCCAGGAGCTGCCGGTGATCGCTCGCCACGCTTTGCCGGGCAGGGTCCGAGCTCGCAACGATCACGCCCGAGGCATCCACGAGGTCGATCGAACCCAGCGCATCGACCGGGTGCGAGCGCAGGATGGAGACCAGCCTCGAACCCTTGGGATCGATCTCGCCCGCGACCAGGCCTGCGATCTGGCCGGTCCATGTGCGAATCGGTACGAACAGGAACAAGGCGGGACCATTGGGGCCGGTCACCAGCCCGGTTGTGGTCGGCCGGCCGGCACGCAAGGCCTCGCGCGCCCCGGGCAACTCGACACCGGTGCGATCGGTCGTCGCGGGTTCCTGCCAGCAGACCCGCCCCGAGGCGTCTGTGACGTAGGCCTGGTGCATCAGCTCCGCACGCAGGTACGACATGCGCAGGCTGCCGAGGATCTGGGCCGTCTCCGTTTCGCCTGGCCGCGCCGCCCCCATGCCCGGACCCGTCGCCACGTCCTGCAGCTTGCTCCACTCGCGCGCCACGACGTTGTCCACGTGGCGGACGACAGTGGCGGCCACGGACTCCCGTTCGACGAGGATGCGCTCAGTCAGAGCCCCGAGGCTCTGCCACGCGATCCAGCCAGGGCTGAGCATCGAGGTGAGGACCCCAAGCACGACGAGGACTCCCACCCGCGCCTGGATGCCTCGGACGTTCCACCGCGATCGTTTCGTTGCCACCGCCCTCACTCGCTCATGCTCGCGGCCATCCGCATCAGTTCGTCGAGCGTACCACGGTACCTCAGGAGCACGACGCCGCGCGCGCCGGTCCACGACACTTGCTGCCAGACCGCGCCGTCGGCGTCCCGCAATCGGGCCACGATGGCAGGCTGCCCCCGAACCTCACCGTCGCCGCGCTGCAACTCGGACGCCGGCGGCAGGACCTGCGACGCCACCGCGCCGGCGCCCGCCGGGGCGGTCGCGACGACCAGCCAGACGGCCCCCTGCGTGCGATGCCGGCACCAGAAGGCCGCCGACGCCGGAGGATACAGCCGCTGGTCTCCCGGTGGCCACTCAATCGAGCTCGGATAGTACGCCGGCACGGGCATCGTCCGCCCGGCGGCTCGCTCCAGATCCGCCAGCCTGGCGAAGCGTCGGCCGCCGTGCGGTGTGCCCAGGAGAATCGACGGCATGAAGTCCGCGACTCTCAGCACGACGGCCGCACAGACGATGGCCAGGAGCCACCAGGCCACGTTCGTCAGGAGGACGCCGGCAGATCCCCGCGGCGTCGGGCGAACGCGCGAGCGTACGGGTCTTGGACCGTCCATACCTGCCGCGCCTAGACCACGAGATACAGGATCAGCGTAACGGCGGTCGCGGCCAGCGCGATGCGCAGTTTCCGCCAGGGCATCTCGACGGGGACCTCCTCCTCGAGAATCCGCGCACAGCGGTCGTCGACGGCGTGCTGATGCGCCCGCGAGTGAAAGCGCTCGGACAGGCTGGCGGGTTCGGCTGCCTGTACGAGGTCCGAATGGGACTCCGGGTCGCGGGCCAGCCGGGAAATGGCGGACGCGAGCGCGCCCGCGCCACCTTTCCGGACGACCGCGAGGTCCGCGCGGCGCTCGAGTTCCTGGACGGCCTGGCGCCCGAGGATCTGGATGGCGGGATTGAAGCACTGGAACGTGCGGACGGCCATCAGGCACCAGCCCATCACAGGATCGCGGCGTTCGAGGTGCGCGAGCTCGTGCACCGTCGCCGCGTCCAGTTCCGCATCGCTCAGGCGGTCGAGCGCGCCGGTCGACACGATGATGGCAGGCCGATCGACACCTGCACAGAGGAACACGGGCGTCGGGCGGTCGAGGACGATGACCGACGGCGACGGTCTGGCCGCGGCGTCCACCCGTGCCAGGCGCGCCCGCACCCTGGCCACCGCGGGGGCCGCGTCGGGCAGAACCGCCTCCGGCGTCTGACGTCCGACGCGGTCGGTCAGGAAGGGCAGCGCGTCGCGCAAGTAGAGGACGCCTCCCAGCAACGCCAGCAGCGCGGTTGCCGCGGCTGCCACGCCGACGCCACCCACCGGGAGCTCGTTCCAGTGCATGCCGGCGAACAGGGCCCACTGCAGGCTGAATGCGTCGGTGGCGCGGCCGGGCGCGAGGACGACAAAGCCCGCTGTTGCCAGCGGGCTCAGCAAGACGACCCACCGCAGGGCCAGGCGTTCCCCCGGGTCCTGCACGCGCCAGGCCCGCATCAAGGCCTCGACGACCAGGGCGGCGATCGTGGCGTGCAGGATGGCCTGGCCCGCGTAGGCGACCAACGATCTAGGTCTCCTCGATGTCCTGGACATGCTTCAGGCGTGCCAGCTCGAGCGGGTGTTCGTGGTGCATCCGCTCGAGGCTGATCTTGCCGGTGAAGATGGTCTTGTCGAACGGAAACACATCCGGGTTCAGGTGCGCGTTGTAGATGTGCCACAGGATGACGACGAGGAAGGCCATCAGGCCCTCGTTGCTGTGGGCCACCTTCGCTGCGGGCACGAGCTCGCCCGGAAAGAAGTGGGTGAACAGAATCGGGAAGTACAGGATCAGACCCGTCGAAATGACGACCACCGCCCCGAGCACGAGCCCCCAGTATTCGAACTTCTGGCGGTAGTCGAAGCGGTCGAACTGCGCCGGCGCGTCGACGCGGCCCAGGTAGTACTGCAGCGTCTGGATCGCGTCGGTGAAGTCCTTGCGGTTGGGGACGATCGACAGCGGCGACCGGCCCGTGGCCACCGATCCGACGGCATACATCAGGTGGAACGCCGTCATCGCCGTGAAGGAGAGGCCCGCCGCCCTGTGGAACCAGCGGATGCGGTCGATGCCGCCCAGGGCGTCGATCATCCAGCGCGCCCACGCGGCATCGAAGTACTTCTGCGGCAGTCCGGTGAGCGACAGCACGACGAAGAGCGACATCACCAGCGCGTGTTCGGTGCGCTGGCGGAGAGTGAAGCGGGTCAGATAGGTGCTCATCGATTGACCACCACGCGCCAGAAGTGCAGCAGGATCTGCAGGACCAGCCCTGCCATCATGAATGGGATCAGAATGTCGTAGAACAGCTGCACGCCGTAGACGAGCGGAGCCTTCCGCCAGCTG
>JAPKZP010000584.1 GCA_026393735.1 Acidobacteriota bacterium | reverse complement strand
TCCGCGCCGGTCCGAAATCGCTGATCGGGGAGCTTCGCGAGCGCCCGTTCCAGCACTGCAGTCACCGCCGGCCCTATCGCGGCGTTGAAGTGCCCGGGCGGGGTCGGCGGCTCGTGCGCGATCCGGTACATCGTCGTCGCGACGTCGTTGCCTGCAAACGGCCGTTCGCGTGTGATCATCTCGTAGAAGACGACCGCGGCCGAGAACAAGTCGGACCGTCCGTCGAGCGGCAGGCCCCGCACCTGCTCGGGTGACATGTAGCTGGGGGACCCGAGCACCGTGCCGGCCTGAGTCATCGTGGAGAGCGCGAGGCGCGCGACGCCGAAATCCGTGACCTTCGCTCGCCCGGCCGCCGTCATCAGGATGTTGGCGGGCTTGATGTCCCGGTGGACGATGCCGTGGCTGCCGGCGTAGTCCAGGGCGCTGCAGATCTGCTCGAAGATCTCGACGGCCAGGTCGAGCGGCAGCGGGGCCCGCTCGGCGATGATGGCGGCGAGCGAACGTCCCTCGATGAACTCCATTGCCACGGCCGTCACCGTGCCGTCCTCGATGATGTCGAAAATCGTGACGATGTTCGGGTGGGAGAGGGCGCCGGCCGCCGCCGCCTCGCGATAGAGCCGGTCCCGGAATTCCTTCGCCTGCGCGTCGCTGGTGTCGAGGACGATGGTCTTGAGGGCGACGGTTCGCCCGATGACGGGGTCGAATCCGCGGTAGACGATGCCCATGGCACCGCGGCCCAGTTCATCGAATGCGCGGTACCGCCCGATCGAGCGGACCGATGTTGTCTGCCCCGAGTCCGATGACATGACGTGGTCTCCCGCCGCGCCGAATCGTCGCCGCTGCCCCTAGTCCTTCTGGACGAGGCGCTCCTGGGCGCGCCGGATTCCGGCGGCCGCCTGCTGGTAGCGCGGGTCGGTGGCCTCGATCATCGAGGTGACCTGCTCCCACTCGAAGATGGCATCGTCGTAGCGCAGGTACGTGAACGCCCGTTGTCCGGCCGCCATGTGCTGATCGGCCAGCACCTGGATCGTGGCCTCTACCTCGCGCAGCCGCTGCTGGGCCGAGGTGTTCCCGGGATCCAGGCGGACGGCCGCCTGCAGCAGCGTCCTCGCCTCGACGTATCGCTTGCCCTTCACGTGCGAGATCGCTATTTCGTAGAGCGCGGCGGGGTCGTTGGATGGCAACGGCTGGGCACCCGCGGGAACACCGGCGGTGTCCGGGTACGAGGGGAGCGGGGCGGCGGCGGGTGGCGCGGTGCCGGCATCCGTGCCCACCGGTGGATATGCCGGCACGTCGCTCGGCCCCGGTGATTCCGCGGCCGGGGCTGCCGCCGGCCGCTGTGATGACTCGGGCGGGGCGCTCGACCCGCCTCCCAGAATCAGGACGCCGAGCAGCAGGACCATGGCGGCTCCGCCCCCGATGATGACGAACTTCATCGGGCTCTTCTTCTCCGCTGCCGGGGCCCCCGGCTGGGTACCAGCCACCGGGTTCGAGAACGTCAGCGCTTCTGAACCCAGTTCAATGCGGTCGCCGTCCTTGAGCACCGCGAGCGCGGTGCGCTGCCCGTTGATGAACGTGCCATTCGAACTGTTCAGATCGGCAATCGTGTAGCCCTGCTGGCCGAGCCTGATCACGGCATGCCGCTTGGACACGTACCCGGACTCGATGCGAATCGGGTTGCCCAGATCGCGCCCGATGGTCGTTTCGAGCCCTTGCAGGTGAAACACCATCCGCTGACCGTCACGCCGTTCCCACGTCAGAGTCGCCATCCTCAATTACCCCAATCGACGGATCGAGACCTCGATCGGCCCGTCGGGAGCCGATCGCGTGGCCTGCAGATCCAGTGGCGGTTCCCCGCTCGAACTCTCGACCCGCCGCCTGGCCGCGCCCTGGCTCGCCAGGTCCCCGATGGCGTCGATGATCGCGTTGACCATCGCCTGCTCACCGATCGCCTCGAGCACGTGGTGCCCCTGGAGCTTTTCCGGCGTCGTCTTGAGGAGCTGTGCGGCGCCCGCGGTCGCCTCCGTGACGACGAACGAGGCATCCAGCACCAGGCGGCCCTCGCGCGCGGCGATCGGTTCCAGGGACGGCGGCGGTGGCGGCGCCATCGGCGCGGGCGCAGCGGCCTGGCTGCCCTGCTGCGGGGCCATGCGCAGGCGGCCGATGACGAAGTTCACGCTCTCCGCGAGCCGCGGCAGGCCGAGCGACTCCGTGACCACCTCGTGCTGCCCGCTCGCGGCCAGGTCGATGTCGGTGGCGAACGCCTCGAGACGGGCCATCATCATCTTCTTGAGCATGACACCGACGATGGCCGCGCACGCCAGGCTCGTGAACAGCGTGGCCAGCAGGTAAAGGGCGATTGGCGCCCCGGCATGAGCGTAGGCAGGATCGAGCTGGATCCACGCGACGCCGAGCCGCCGGCCTCCGCTCTCGATGACTGCGGCGGCCTCCACCTTGCTGCCGAGATCGGCGGTCTGCAGCCCCTGAAGCGACGAGAGTTCGTCGAACGCGCCAAGCCTCGAGAGCGTCTCGTCCATGCGTTCGGCAGGGGCCAGGACCCGGCCCTGCGGGGTGACGATGAGGGCTTCCCGGACGCCGGGCTCGAGCAGCGCGTTCTGCACGCCCACGGCCAGCGTCTGGCCGGTCGCCAGAGCCTGTCCGTTCTCGGACCCGATCGCCCGCGCGATCGTCGCGGCGCGTGCCAGGGCTTCGCGGTGCACGACTTCGCTGCGGGCCTGCACGAGCGGGAGTGCGGTGATGAGGAACGTCAGCAGGGACGCAAACAGCACACCGACGGAGAGCCGCGTACCAAGGCCCAGACGTCCTCCGAGACTCGAGCCAAGCCCGGACTTGCCTGAAGCCGGAAGGGCCGCCGGCGCCGCGGCCGGCGATCCGAATCCGGCCGGAGGCGGTCCTCCGGGTGCCTGGCCGCGCGGGAGCACGGTGGTCTTGTCCTGGCCGCCGGCCGGCTGTCCCCATCCCTGGTGTGCCGGCGCAGCGCCGGGTGCGCCGTAACTCGGCGCAGGGGCATACGAGACGGGCGGCGGGGCCACAGGCGCGGGGGGAGCGTATGCGGCGGGCGGCGCATAGGCCTGCTGGGCGTACGCCGGCTGTGCGTCGGCGGAGGACGGCAACGGCGGTGCGGCATATTGCCGTGTCGGCGGCGGCGCCTGCACCCCCGTGGGGACGCCACTCGATGTCGCGACCGTGACCGCGACGTCGCCGAGGAGCACACGATCGGTCGGTCCGATCGACGCCTGCTCGACCCGCTGCCCGTTGACCATCACGCCGTTCCGGCTGCCGAGATCGCGCACGACGACCCCCTGCGGGGTGGGAATGAACTCGGCGTGCCGCCGCGACACGCGGACGCTGTCGATCGAGACGTCGGCACTCGCGTCCCGGCCGACCACGAGAGGCCGGTCGAGCTGAACGATCTGTTCACCGTTCGGCGAGCGGAGCACGAGCTGGTATGCCATTCCGCCTAGAACCCTCCGCCGTAGATGAACGACAGTACCACAGGCCCGATGATCACAATCAGCACAGCCGGGAAGATGAACAGGATCAGCGGGACCAGCAGTTTCTGGGACGCCGCCGCGCCGGCCTTCTCGGCCCGCTGGAACCGCTCGGTCCGCATGCGATCGGCCTGGTTCCGCAGCACTTCGCCGATGGATGCGCCGAGGCGATCGGCCTGGATCAGCACGCCCACGAAGGACACGACTTCGGGGACGTTGATTCGCTGCGAGAACGACCGCATCGCCGCGGACCGGCTGGCGCCGAGCCGGATGTCGCTGATGATCGTCGCGATCTCCTCGCGCAAGGGCCCCGCGGCGGCCTTGTCCATCACGCGCTGCAGGGCGGCGATGAAGTCCATGCCGGCCTCGACGGCCAGCGTCAGCATGTCGACGGCCCCGGGCATCGCGCGCACGATCTTCTGCTCGCGCGCCCGCTTCTGCTCGGCGATCATCCGGTCGGGCAGGATCCAGCCGATGCCGGCGCCGAGGACCGCGAGCACCACGCTCTGGAACTCCGCCAGCACGATGAGGGGCAGGGAGACGGTCAGCAGGAGTTTCAGCGCCAGCAGGTGATCGACGGTCACCACCCGCGGGAGGCCGGCCAGGGGAATGTCGCGGGTCTTCTGCTCCCGGTACTCCGGCTTGCCCATCTTCCGCGCGATCGGCAGCAAGGCCGACAGCAGGGGCCACAGGAGCCGCAGAATCGGGGACTGGATCGACTGCGCTTCCGCGCGCGACGCCGCACGCTGGCGCAGTTCATAGACCTGGGACGGGCTCGGCGTCAGCGCCTGCACGGCGACGAACGCCGCAGCGAACCCGAACAGCAACGCGAGAAAGTAGAACGCCACCATGACGACCTTTTCGCCGGGCGATCACGGATACCCGGTGATCACGCTGAGCATCTTCTGCGCCGCGGTCTGCAGAGCGAGGCGCACGGAGACTCCCAGCACGTTGACGACGAGAATCGCGATACTGACGACCATGCCGGTGAGCGTGATGTACTCGGACGTCGACTGTCCGCGCTCGTCCGAGATCCGCCGTCGCACACGCATAAGTACGTTACACATCGATGTCCACGATCTTCAGGATCGCCCACATGCCCAGGGAATCGAGGACGATGACCGCCACCCACATCGCCCAGCCGAGCCCGGTGGTCAGCATGGGATTCATGTAGTTGGGATCCATGAGATAGAACATGCCGCCCATGATGAAGGGCATGGCACACATCGCGAACCCCTGGTAGAGCCCCTGGGCGGTCAGCGATCCGATCTTGCCCTCGACTTTCTTGCGCTCGACGATGGTGTGCGCCACCGTCATGAACGTCTCGCTGAGATTGCCGCCGGTCTCGCGCAGCGTGACGATCGAGTGCACCGCCATCTCGAGGTCCGGCAGCGCCGCCCGTTCGGACATGTGCATCAGCGCGTGATCGATGCTCTGGCCCAGCTGGACTTCCTTCAAAACCTTCTCGAACTCGCTGACGATGGGCTTCTTCGACTCGGTGGCCCCCAGCTCCACGGCCTGGAGGAGGCTGAGGCCGGACTTCAGCGAGTTGGCCATGAGGATCAGCACGTCCACGAGCTGGTTGTCCATCGCCTGCTTGTGCAGGTAGAGCCGATACCGGACCCAGGCGTACGGCGCCGCGGCCCCGGCACTCGCCGCGAGCACGCCGATCGGCCACGCGGTGAGCAGCCAGAAGACGGCGAAGGGCGCGAAGATGGAGACCGTGATGAATCGCTCCGCCCAGGCCGTCTCGACCGGCTCCTCGAGGTGCTTGTACGCCTTCACGATCCACGCCGAGTAGCGGGCGATTCGGCGGTTCCAGATGGGCTCCAGCGACTTCAGGCCGACCTGGACGAACAGGACGGCGGCGGCGAATCCGATCAGGAGGACGAACGGTTTGAGAAGAATCATGGCTACGCCGTCTGATGCAGGAAGATCTCGCGCGGCAGCACAATGCCGCGCCGCGAGAGCTTGTCCACGAACCTCGGCACGTGCCCGGTCGGCACGAACTGGCCGATCACCTTGCCTTCGGGCGTCAGGCCCGTCTGCGTGAACACGAAGATGTCCGAGACCTCGAATCCCTGCTCCGACAGGCCGAGCACCTCCGAGATGTGCGTAATCCGGCGGGACCCGTCCGGCAGGCGCGCCTGCTGGACGATCAGGTGCACGGCGGCCGCGATCTGATCCCGGATGGCGCGCGCCGGCAGATCGAGTCCGGACATCAGGCTCATCGTCTCGATGCGCGACAGGGCGTCGGTCGGCGTGTTGGCGTGCACGGTCGTCAGGCTGCCATCGTGGCCGGTATTCATCGCCTGCAGCATGTCGAGCGTCTCGCCGCCGCGGCACTCGCCGATGACGACGCGGTCCGGGCGCATGCGCAGCGCGTTCTTCACGAGATCGCGGATGGTGATCGCGCCCTCGCCCTCGATGTTCGGCGGGCGCGACTCCAGGCGCACGACGTGATCCTGCGCCAGCCGGAGCTCGGCCGAGTCCTCGATGGTCACGATGCGTTCGTCCGACGGGATGTAGCCCGCGAGCAGGTTCAGCAGCGTGGTCTTGCCGGATCCCGTGCCGCCGGAGACGACGATGTTCTGGCGGGCGCGCACGGCCGCTGCCAGCAGCGTGGCCATCTGCTGCGTCAGCGAGCCGAACTTCACCAGGTCTTCCACCGTCAGGTACGACTTCGCGAACTTCCGGATGGTCAGCGCCGGCCCGTCGAGCGCCAGGGGCGGGATGATGGCGTTGACGCGGGACCCGTCGGTCAGGCGGGCATCGACCAGCGGCACCTTCTCGTCCACCCGGCGGCCGATCGGCGCCACGATTCGCTCGATGACGAGCCGGAGGTGATCGTTGCTGAGAAACTGCACGTGCGTGAGCTCGAGCTTGCCCTTGCGCTCGACGTAGATCTTCTGGGCGCCGTTGACCATGATCTCCGTCACGGCCGGATCGGCGAGCAGGTCCTCGAGCGGGCCGAGCCCGAGCGCTTCGTCCATCACTTCTTTAATGACGCGCAGCCGGACCGAGCGGTCCGTGATCTCGGGGGCCTCTTCCTCCACGAGCGCTTCGACCTTCGCCTCGGCCCGGCGCCGCAACTCGGCGAGCTTCACCGGGTCCTTCATGTAGTCCATTTCGCCCTTGCGAAGATCGATCTCCGAAATGAGCCGCTTGTGGAGCCGGGCCTTCACGTCGCGGAACTGCGCCTGCGAACTGGCGGCCACCTCCGAAGGCTTGAGGACGGCCTGGGCGACGCGCAGGCCGCGCGAGGCGACATCGCGAACGAGACGATCCATCTCCCGCGACACCGCGGCCCTGGGCAGCGCGAGGAATACGGGCTGTTTCCGGGTCTCGGCTTCCTGCACCGGCGAGGGGTCCTCCGGGATGGCCGCCGAGACCCGCACCTGCAGCACGTTCTGCGCGATCTCGAGCGTGATGGCGGAGCGGGGCGGCACCCGCCCGAGACACACCAGCACCGCATCGCGCCCGATCTGCAGCGTCCGCAGATAGTCGAGCACGTAATGTGCGCGCTGCAGCCCCCCGGTAGACGGCTCCACAACCACGCAGATGGCATCCGACTGGTCCAGGAGCGTCGACATGAGCGTGCCCGAGAGCGGGCCTGCGTCCACGACGATGTTGACGAACAGGCGCCTCGCCATGTCGAGCACGCGCTTCACCGCCTCCGGTGTGATCTGCCGCGCCTGCTGGACGTCCGACACGATCGGCATCGCGGCGAGCGTGGGGCTGAAGCTGGTCAGGTAGCCCGACAGCAGCTCCGGCGAGAGCTTGGCCATGACGGGCGCGAGCTCGCCCATGGCGCGCGCGCGATCGAGGCCGATGCGCGAGAGTTCGAACGCCGGCACGGGAAAATGCGCGTCCACCAGCAGCGCGCGGCCGCCGGCGTACTGCGGCAACGCGGCCGCGAGATTCACGGCGACTGTCGTGGCGCCTGCCGCGCCGCTGGCTCCGGTGACGAGCGTGATCTTGCCGCCCGGCCCGACACTCATCGCGTCACCGGCCCTGCCGCGACGGGCGTCAGCACGATCAGGAGCGTCGTCGCACGCGCCTTGGGTTGAGAGCCGCTTCCGCCGCCGAAGATGCCTCCGAACGACGGGATGTTCGAACCGCCGGGCACGTTGCTGGCCACCGCGTCGGCTGCCGCCCCCGCGACGCGCGCGCCCGCGCTGCTGCCGGTGGCGCTCGTCGGCGGTGCGCCGGTGGGTGCCACCGTGCGGGCGAGTTCGGCCTCGCTCAGGTAGCGCGTCTGCCCGGGCCGGACCGTGAAGTCCGCCGTGCTACGCAGCCAGACCGGGTTCTTCTTCTGGTCGTAGGACCCGACAGGCAGATTGGTGTCGATGACGGCGAGCGTCCGGACGTTGTTCCCGGAGAGGAGCGGCGTGAGCCCGATACTGATCGCGCGCGGCGGAGTCGCGCTCTGCGGCCCGATCGGCACGTATTGGCGGACTTCGCTGCCGAGGGGCGCGCGGATGCGGCCCAGGAAGAGACGCGCCCCCTGGGGGCCTGCCACATCCGGCGGCGGCGCGGCGGCGGGCGATTCGTAGACCTCGATGAGGTACTCGACGGCCGCTGTCGCGGCGGGCGCGCCGACGTCTCCGGAGCGGGCCGCGGGAGCCGTGGGCATCGCGGCGGGCGAGGCCGCCGGCGCGACGTTCGGTGGCGGCGGTGCGGGGGCAGCCGGGACGGCAACGGGCGCGTTTGCCGGCGTCTGCTTCGGCAGCGGCTCGACGGGGGGCGGGGCAGCGCCGCCGAGCGGCACAGGCTCGGGTGCCGTCGTGACCGGACGCCGCACCACCGGCGGCGGCGTCGGATCGTAGACCGCGGTCGGCCTGTCGGGCGGAGGCGCCACCGCGGCACCGCCCGTGGCCGTGCCGGCAGCGGCGGGTGCCTCGGCGGGCGCGGCGGCAGGGCTGCGCACCGTGACGGTCGAGACGACGTTGCCCGCCGCGCTCCCGATGGTCCGCACGGCGTCGAGTTCTTCTTTCGATCGGACCGTGCCCCCCAGCACGATGCGGCTGCCAAGGCGCTTGATGTTGACGTCGGGATAGGGCCGGAGCAGTTCGACCAGGTCGTCCATCAGTTTCGCGAATTCCCGCGACACGACCTCGATCGCGACCTCGTCACGCTTGACGCTGCTCTGGTCCCATACCGTGAGGGTCGTGTAGCCCTCGCCGTTGGCGATGAGCATGATTTCCCGCCGCCCCGATACCACGCGGAAGTCACACACACGTGGATTGGAGATCGCAAGGTCGCCGATGGCATAGCCCGGCCTGAACGTGCGCTGCTCGCCGATGACGAGCCGTTCTGTTCGGGTCTGGGCCTGCAGCGGCGCAGCCCACGCACTGGCGAGAAGCCCCACCAGGACTACGAGCGCACTCCCACGTCGCATGGCCAACCTCCTCGCCGGCGGGCGGCAGCGCCCGCCGGTCCCCAGCCAATCGCCGAACTATCGCCCAGGCGATCCGCGCATCTCCCGCCAGGCCGGCTGCGCCCGGGGCTTGAGCGGCATCGGGATTTTGAGGAACATGTTCTCGTCGAGGCGCTGCAGATCGACCGGTGCCGAGTCGATGCCCGAGCGCAGGCTCAGCGTGAGGGCGCCAATCTGCTGCGCCAGCACGAGTTCCTGCACCTGCGCGGGCGTCAGCAGCAGCGTCACACTCGTCACCGACAGCAGCGTGGCCGTGCCGCCGGCGCTGGCGCCTTCTTCCGTGGCACCGCCGAGGCGCGAGGTCGGCGGCGGCGCCGACTCGCCGCCAACCGACACGATCTGGACGTTCTGCGCGATCGTGATGGCCTCGGTGCGTTCCTGCGAATACGTGATCTGGCCGCCCTGCGTCCCGCTCGGCACGCCGTATTCGAACACGCCGATGACGTCGATGAAGTTCCCTGCGCGGAGCTGCCCGCCCACGCCCGTCACGTCGTCCACAGCCAGCGTGACGGCGCGCATGCCGCGCGGGACGTTGAACGCCAGCGACTCGCGGCCGCCCGCCAGGAGGTTCTGGCCCGTGACCTGCGAGCCCCTGGGCATGGGGACCGCCACGACACGCCCGACGACCTCGCCGGGCTTGCCGATGGCCCCCGGCTGCAGGTACTTGCGGGGCACCTGGATGGTCTGGATCATCCGCTCATCGAGCGGCGTATTCTCCAGGACATCTTTCGTCGTGACGACCACGTCCTGGAGCGCCGACTGCTGCAGCAACTCCTTCTCGCGGGCGTTCAGGTACAACATGATGGCGATGACTGCGAACACGCCAGCCGCCAGCGAAACCACCAATCCCATTCGACCTTTCATGGTGTGCTCCAACGTCCGAGATCATTTCTTGGCTGCAGGCACGGGCATCTCCTGCGCTTTCCGCTTCGCGTCGTCGAGCTGGCTCATGCCGTTGATGACCTGCGTCCATAGCGACGCGTAGTCGGCGAGCCCTTCGAGTCCGGTCGCGACGTCGGCCTTGGTGCCGCGCCCGAGTTTGATGCGCTTGTAGCCGCCCGGCCGTCCGTGGATGGTCCGGATGCGAAGGTCGTCGCGCGTCACGCCGTACAGCTGGAAGAAGCCGACGACGGGGACGTACTCGTGCGGGCCCTCGAACTTCGACGTCCAGCGCGTCTCGTATTTCACGTCGGGCTTGTTGTCGGGGTAGGCAGTCTGGGTGAACAGCCGCGAGTGCGCACGGACCGCGATCTCGAAGCTGTACTGATCGATCAGGAAGACCTGCAGGATGATGCAGAGAATCATCACGAGGCCCCAGGTCATGAGCACCAGTTCGGTGACGGCCTGCCCCCGGCCCGATCGCGCACGCCTGGCCCACGAGTCTGTCGGCGTCATGATCAATGCAATACCGGCCTGTTCTTTCGCTTCTGTTCGTCCCACACCGAGCCCCGGATGTCGCGCACGGGGATGAACTTCGTCACGTACTTCTCTTTGGCTTCCTTGATGTTGCCGCCGACCGGCTTGGCGGCGGCCACGGCCGTTATCTTGGGCACGATGTTGCCCCCAAAGAAGCTGTCGAACACGCGAGCCTTCGTGGCAGGCGCCTTGACGACCCAGACGAACCCAACGGGATTGCCGGGCACCTTCTGGAACCACAGCCCGAACGTGCCCGATTGCTTGACGGGCGCCGGTGCCAGGCACAGCCAGTTTGCCCGCTTCTTCGCGACCGATGACGCGGGGAACTGCGGCGCCGTGCCCGACGGAACCTCCATGAGGTCCACCACCTTGTCCTTCGGCCTCGGGCTGGCGAAGCCGTTCACCGAGTCGACCTCGCCCATCTCGACCTCTTCGCCGGGGAAGAGGTCCATGGCGTTGTACGTCGTCACGCGGTTGGCTTCGGCCTGCGCACGCTTTCCGTAGCCTTTGTTCACCAGTGTGATCATCGTGCTCGTGGCCCCGTACACCCTGTTGTAACCGGAGACGCCCATCTCGCTGGCCTTGCAGCTCGTGACGCTGAAGCCCTTCGTCGCGTCCGTGAGCTTGCCCCAGGCCTGCTGGAGCGTCCCGTTCAACTGCGCGATGGTGTTGAGCCCGCGGGCCATCTCGGTCGCGCCCGTAAAGGCGCCGGCGTCGGCCGCGATCTGCACGAAGACACGCCGGTTCACGGCCTGGCCGACATTGATGACCACCGCCGTCAGGACGAAGAAGGCAAACAACAACGTGATGACGAACGGGAACGTCTGTCCCCGCTCGTCACCAAGCCACGACCGACGGGTCTCCGGGCGGCGGCCATCAACGCCTGGCATTGTCCCCCACCTCCGGAATGTCCGGCTGCGTGTACATCGGCGCCTCGGATGCGACGATCGCCCGGCCGCCGGGGCCGGTCAAGGGATAGCCGAACGGCGAGTGCACCTGCACCCGGAACGTGTCCTGTTGCGGGACCGCGAGCATCAGCCGCGTGCCGGCCGGGAGCATGCTCGTGATGCTGCGGGCGGTCTCGTAGGCGCGCGGGTAGTCGCCCGCACCGCTGTACACCGACGCCCGTGCGGCCTCGAACGCAGCGAGATTGCACACGAGCCGCGTCACCGCCAGAAAGGAGAGGTGAATCAGCCCGAGGATCATCGTCATCAGCAGCGTGAGCGCGATGATCGTCTCGACCAGCGATTGGCCGGAGGTGCGGCATACCCGTCGCATGCGCACCTCCGTTGGCCGTGCCTCGTGTCGTGTCATGTCGGAACGGTCGTCCTAGCCCCCCTTGGCGCCCTCGTTGACCTTACTCGACAGGCTCTCGATGGCGGTCTTCAACTCGGTCCTGAAGATCCCCATGATGAGCAGGATGATGCCGACCACCATGCCGGCAATCACGAGGTACTCGCTGCTCGTCTGCCCGGCTTCGTTCCGCAGCCGGTTCTTCAGACGCCAGCCCAGGGTCTGCGCCCCCACAATCACACGGAGCATCTCGTCCCTCCTTCCGCGGGCATTGCCCGCATGCCACCTGCCTCGCCGGCGGTTCGCGCTCGGAACAGCCGGCGTCCCTCCACCCGGCCGCACGGCCGGGCCTCCCGCCTATGGGCTCGTGAAGTACAGCACCAGCCGGCGGAACAGCCTCGCGTACACCATGGCGACTGGTGAGACAAACGCCGCCATGCACGCGATGACCGTCACCGCCATCATCCCGGTCACCGTCACGTACTCGCTGAGCACCTGGCCGCCCTCGCCGGTCGCGCGATCGAGCAACCGGGCCGCCCGTCGCATCCGCGTCGTCGTCTTCAACGCGTTCCCCTTCCGCTAGACCGACGGAAACGAGACCTCGTGCATCACGTTCAGGACGAATATCCGGAACGCATTCGTCAGAATCCCTGAGATGACAATGCCCAGAGCCACCAGCACGCCTGCGGTCACGATGTACTCGACGAGGGTCTGGCCCTTCTCTTCCGCCAGCCGGCGCGTGACCTTCGATGAGACACCGTCCGGGGCTCGCACCAGCAGTGTGGTGATGTTGTCCGGGCCGCCGGCGTCGTTGGCCGCCTCGATCAGTGCCGACACCGCCCGGTCGAGGTCGGCGTCCGACTCGCGCAGCACGCGCGCGATCCCGTCGTCGCCCAGCGGGCCGTACAGCCCGTCGCTGCACATCAGCAGGATATCGCCGGGTTCGAGCGAGACCTGTCCGATCGTCACGTCCAGCGTGGGCCCGGAGCCGAGCGCCCGCGTCAGCATGTGACGCATTTCATGGTGCTCGATCGACGCCGGCGGGGCGCCCGCGCGAATCATCGACGCGGCCCACGAATCGTCCTCGGACAGCTGCCGCAGGGCGCCATTGCGCCAGAGGTACAGCCGGCTGTCGCCGACATTGACGAAGACCGCGCGGCTGTCGCGGACCATGACGGCGATGAGCGTCGACCCCATCCCGTCGTACTCGGGCTGACGCTGGGCCTGGTACCGGATCTGCTGGTTGGCCAACTGCACGCCGCTCTTGAGCTGATTGGCTTCGAACGTCAGCTGGGTATTGAAACCGTACGGCCAGGTAATGCCCGAGTCCTGGGTCGAGGTGCGGATGAACTCGGTCAGGGTTTGGACGGTGATGTGGGACGCCACTTCGCCGCCGTTGTGTCCGCCCATGCCATCGGCGACGGCAAAGAGCGACAACTCGGGTTCGAGGATGTACGAATCCTCGTTTCCTGGACGAACCCGGCCCGGGTGACTCCGTGCGACGGCAGCGGCCACTATCCCACCTGTCTTCGACGGCGAGCCAACGGAGAGGTAGCCTTGGGGGGCCTGTACCTCACTACCAATAGCCGTGCCACGCCGTGGCAGTCTTGGCACCCGCCATGTATCTTTTTAAACTGTTGTATTAGATGATGTTAGCGACTCAAGCCATGGGAATGTCGGCATCAGGGCCTTTCGGTTGTGATGAAAATTCATCTATCATCAGTCAATTGATGAAAATTCATCCACTACAGCCTGCTGCACCGGGAGCGCTATCCGGAACGTTGTGCCGTGTCCCTCTGTGCTCTCGCACTGGATCGACCCCCCGTGAGCCTCGACCACGCGCCGGGAGATCGCCAGGCCGATTCCGGTGCCACCCGGCTTCGTCGTGAAAAAGGGTGTGAACAGCTGCCGGCGAGCGGCGGCCGGAATCCCGTCTCCCGTATCGTCGAACGTCAGTATCACGC
>JAPKZP010000069.1 GCA_026393735.1 Acidobacteriota bacterium | reverse complement strand
TCTTGCCCGTCTTGAGGTCGTCGGACACGATGGCACGGATGAAGTCGAGTGGCCGGGTCTCGGCCTGGGTACCCGGCACAGCGTCCGGCGATCCGTCGGTTGTCATAGGAGGATTGTACCCTGTCGAGGGGCGGGGCTAGCGGATCGGGACGCGAGAGGGCGCCAGTACAGCCTGGTTTTGCTGCTAGAATCGCCATGCCATCCGGCCTTCCCTGCCGGCAAGGCTCAGACGACATACCCCCGCACGGAGAGGTGACCATGAAACCGTCGCGGTCCGTCCTCCTCGCAGCATTCCTGCTGTCCATGCTCATCCCCGCGGCGCCGACCGGAGATCAGGCCCGATTCACGCCGGCGTTCTTCGAGCACCTGGCGTGGCGCAACCTCGGGCCTGTCCGCACCGGTGCCTGGACGACGGCGATCGCGGTGCCGGAGACGCCCGCCAAGGCCCACCTGTACACGTTCTACGTCGGGACGAGGAACGGGGGCATCTGGAAGACGATCAACAACGGCACGACCTTCGAGCCGGTGTTCGACGCGCAGCCGTCGCTCTCGATCGGCGCGATCGACGTCGCCCCGTCCGACCAGAACATCGTCTGGGCGGGCACGGGCGAGGCGTACCAGGCCCGCAGTTCGTACTCGGGGGACGGCGTCTACAAGTCGACCGACGCCGGCAAGACGTGGACGAACATGGGCCTGCGCGATTCGCACCACGTGTCGCGCATCCTCGTGCATCCGACCAATCCCAGCGTGGTGTACGTCGCCGCGATGGGGCACCTCTTCTCCACCAACGCTGAACGCGGGTTGTTCGTCACCGAGGACGGCGGCAAGACCTGGAGGAAGTCACTCTTCGTCGACGACAAGACGGGCGTGATCGATCTCGTGATGAGCCGCAAGGACCCGAAGGTGCTGTACGCGGCGACGTACGAACTGACGCGCAAGCCGTGGGACCTCGACGTGGGCGGCCCGGGCAGCGGCATCTGGAAGACCGTCGACGGCGGCAGGAAGTGGACGAAACTCGGTGGCGGGCTCCCGACGGGGAGGCTGGGGCGGATCGGTATCGACCTCTACCAGGCCGACCCGAAGATCCTGTACGCAATCGTCGAGAACGCCAATCTCCGCAAGCCCACCGAGCAGGAAGCGAAACGCGATCTCGATCGGCCCAAACCCAGCGAGTTCATTGTCGGCAACGAGGTCTACCGTTCGGACGATGCCGGGAGGACCTGGAAGCGGACGCACGACGAGAAGACGAGCGTCGGGAGCAAGGCGGCGTACTCGTTCAACATCCTGCGCGTCGACCCTGGCGACCCGAACCACCTGCTGGTCATCTCGGACGCCATGCCGAACTCGAACGACGGCGGCAAGACGTGGGAGAGCACGTCGTGGCCGCCCAAGGGCATGTTCGTGAAGGCATTCGGCGACTTCCGCTACGTCTGGTGGGACCAGCAGAATCCCGATCGGCTGCTCGTGGGCAGCGACGGCGGATTCTACGCGTCCTACGATCGCGGCAAGACCGCCGATCACTACCTGAACATCCCGGTCGGGGAGTTCTACGCCGTCGACGCCGACATGGACGACCCGTACAACGTGTACGGCGGCATGCAGGATCACGATTCCTGGAAAGGGCCGAGCAACGGCTGGTCGGGCACTGTCAACGTGGCCGACTGGATCACCGTGGGCACGGGCGACGGGATGTACAACCGGGTCGATCCGTCGGACTCCCGGTGGCTCTACAACACGTCGCAGTTCGGCGACCACAAGCGCGTGGACCAGGCGCGGCGGACGCTGACCGACATCATGCCCCGGCGGGCGAAGGGCCAGGCCCCGCTGCGCTGGAACTGGAACACGCCGCTGGCGCTGTCGCCGCACAACACCCAGATTGTCTACACCGGCGCACAGGTCCTCCTGCGGTCGCTGAACCGCGGAGACGCCTGGCAGGAGATCTCCCCGGACCTGACGACCGACGACGCTGCCAAGACGTTCGGCCGCGGCAATATCCAGTTCTGCACGATTACGACGATTTCCGAGTCCCCTGTGACGGCGGGCATCATCTGGATCGGCACCGACGACGGAAAGGTGCAGGTCACCCGGACGCATGGCGCGGTCTGGACCGACGCGACGGCCGCCATTGCGAAGGCTGGAGGCCCGGCCGATCGCTGGGTGAGCCGTGTCTTTGCCTCGAGCTACGAGCCGGGCACCGCATTCGTCGCGAAGAACGGGTTCCGCCAGGACGACTTCAAGCCGTACCTCTTCAAGACGACGGACTACGGTGCGACGTGGACGTCGATCTCGGCTGGACTTCCCGATCAGCCGATCAACGTCGTGTGGCAGGATCGCCGGAACAAGAACCTGCTCTTCGTCGGGAACGACCGTGGCGTGTGGGTGACCCTCGACGGCGGCGCCCGGTGGGCCCGCATGCAGGGCAACATGCCGAACGTCCCCGCGCAAGACCTCCTCGTCCACCCGCGCGAGAACGACCTCGTCGCCGGCTCGTCCGGCCGCGCGATGTTCATCACGGATGTGTCGGTGCTCCAGCAGGTGGATGAGCAGCTCCTGGCCGAGGACATCCACCTGTTCGACATCGAGCCGCGGACGCCGTTTGCGACCAGCGGCTGGGGCAACTACGACTTCTACGGCGATCGATTCGTGTCCACGCCGAACGAACCCAACGCCATCGCGCTGACGTACTACCTGCGTGACGCGAAGGACCGCAAGGTCGCGGTCAAGGTGGCGGACCTGTCGAACCAGCTGATCAGGACCCTCGAGGGCACGTCCACGCAGGGCCTGAACACGGTGCGCTGGGACATGACGGATACCTCTGGCAAGATCCAGGCGGCGGGCGAGTACCTCGTGACGCTGGAGATTGACGGGCGCAAGTTCGTGAAGACGGCGAGAATCCGTGCCCCGCAAAGATAGCCGCGCGTGCGCACCGATCAGCCTGCGATCATCGATCGTTTTTCGTGGTGATGGGGCCACGCCAGGGCGTCCGGCGGTTGCCTGCGGGGCCAAACCGTGGTATCCCTGTTGTCTCGATAACCATGGAATATGCACGGCCGGATCGGGAGCCGGCGCGCGCGAGGGAGGGCCTCCAGTGACGACCACTGTCCGTCAGATGCTCAGCGTTGGTGGGGCGGTGCATTCGATGCCGCCGTCCGCCACGGTCTACGACGCGCTGCGTCTCATGGCCGACACCAATGTCGGGGCCATTCTCGTGATGGAGGGCGACCACCTCCTCGGGATCTTCACCGAGCGCGACTATGCCCGCAAGGTCGTGCTGAAGGGCCGCAACTCCAAGGACACGCCCATCGGCGAGGTTATGACGGGGCGCCTGGTTACAATCGACCCGACATGGACGGCGGATCAGTGCATGGCCCTCATGTACGAGCAGCACATCCGCCACCTGCCGGTCCTGGAGGACACGAAGGTCGTCGGCGTGATTTCCATCCGCGACGCGGTCCATGCCGTCGTCGACGAGCAGCGCTTCACCATCCGGCAGCTCGAGAACTACATTCAGAATTCCTGATCGGGCGGCCTGCCGCTATCGCCGGTCGAGATCGGGACCGGCGACGGCAGGCTCGGCCAAAGCCCCCGAAGCCGTCAGCACCAGGGCAATCCACAGCAGATCCGCCACCAGCAGGTGCAGCAGCTGCATCCACACGGGGGCGAGCAGCCACACGTTCATCACGCCGAGCACGACCTGGGCCGCCGCGAGCACGCCAACGGCCCGCCGGGCCATGCGCCCGCGACGATCGTCAGCGGCGATTGGAATCGCCGCGAGGCCGAAGACGAGGGCCGCCGCCAGGACCACGCCAAGCGCGGGATGCAGGATCCGGAGCCTCAGCAACAGACTGGCCGTAGATGATACGTCGGCCTGGATGCCATCGAGCAGGGAACGCGAGGGGTAGAGTGTGTCGCCGAGCGCCGCAACGGCGCCGGACTTCCCCACGCCGATGAACAGGACCAGCAACGCGACGAGGATGCCGAATACGCGCGCGCGGCCCTTAAGCCTCAGCGGCGCACCGCCAGATAGCCAGTGCGCGGTGAGCGTCAGGCACAGCAGCAGGATGAGCGTGTTCGCCAGGTGCAGGGGCATCACCATCGCGCGCGCCAGGCTCTCGTCGTGCGCGACCAGCCGGAACAGCACGAGGCCCGCGCCGAGCAGCGCCTCGGTGATGATGAACACGAGCGAAGCCGCTGCGCCGCGCCGCGCGGGATGGCCGGCGGCCACCTGCCGCCACACCCAGACGACGAGGACGATCACGGCGACCAGCGCGAGCCCGCTCGACACGCGGTGCGAGAACTCGACGAGCATCTCGGCGCTCGGCGCGCGCGGCACCACTTCTCCGTTGCAGAGCGGCCAGTGCGCGCCGCAGCCCGCGCCGGATCCCGTGGCGCGGACGTAGGCGCCCCACAGGATCACGATCACGTTGTAGGCGAGGACGAACCAGGCAAAACGGGCGAGACCAGGTCGCGGCGTAGCGTTCACGGGGGGATCATATTCGGGATTCGAGGTTCGTGCTCTGCGTCATTCCCGCGAAAGCGGGAATCCAGGCTGGGTGTCCGAAGCAATCACCCGGCGGCGTCGACGATGCCGACGATGACCGAGCGGACTGGCGCGTTGGCGGACTTGAAGACCTGCCGGGCGCCGGTGCCTTCATCGAGCACCAGCACGCGGTCGCCGACGCCCGCGTCAACAGTGTCCACGGCGATCAAGTAGTCCGCCTGCGGACTGCCGTCGATGTCCGTCCGCTCGACGATCAGCAGTTTCTTCGCGTCGTAGAACGCGTGGTTGATCGTCGACGTGATGGCGCCGATCACGCGGCCGAGGATCATGTCGACGTCTCCTGGGGCCCGCGTGTGCCGGGCGCAGGGTTGATCGTGTCGACGATGCCGATGATTGTGTGGTCGATGGGCACGAACCACGGGTCGAGCGCGAGCGCCGCTTCGCGGCCGCCTTCGTAGTACACGAGCTCGCCCGGGCCGGCCATCCGCGTCGCATCTGCGGCGACCAGCGGGAGGCCCTTCGGCTGCTGCGCCTTGTCGAGGGGCTGGACGTACAGCATGGGCACGCCCGCGAGGCCCTCGTAGACGACGCACGGCACGACGGTTCCAATCACGCGCCCCAGCAGCATGTTCCCTCGCCCTTACGGCACGTTCTCGCCGTCGAGATCGAGCATGGTCTGCGATCCGAACCAGGTGCTGGTCTCGATCTGCTTGATCAAGCCCTCGTGCGGCGACGAGATGATCCGCTGCCGTACGGTTCCGCCGGACTGCT
>JAPKZP010000612.1 GCA_026393735.1 Acidobacteriota bacterium | reverse complement strand
GAGTGAATCGGGAACTCACGGCCTTGTGGAGTGCCTGTCAAGCACGTTCTTCACTGGGGGCAATTTGGGGGTTCACCGCGGCAAAGGATAGAAATCTGAGGATCGGTAGAATTCGAAAACGCCGTAAGTCCTTTAGAATCAGTGTCCGCAACGGGTTCTACTCCCAGGCGCTTCCGCCAGTCGACTCGGCCCGTGCGATGCGAGGGCCTCGCTCAAGGCCGACGGAGTCCTGACCATGCACAGCACGACTGCCCGCAGCGGCCCTTTCCCTCACTTTGCCCAAAAAGAGAACGGGGCCCGGAAGTGGGGCGGGGCCGAAGGCGATGCGCGGCGCATCCTGAATCTCACTGATAACTCGGAGAACCCGCTGGGCGAGTGGAACACGATGGTCGTTGAGGCCCGGGGCGGCACCGCGACCGTCTGGGTGAACGGTACGCTCGTAAACCGCGGCCACTGGGCCACCGCCTCGCAGGGCCGCATCGCGGTGCAGGCCGAAGGGACGGAGGTGGAGTTCCGGAGGATCGAGATCGGGCCACTGACGAGGCTGTGAGCGCGGTGAGGTGTTCGCCAGACGTCGCACTCGATCACGTGCTTGTCCCGTTGACACGAACCGATCCCGTTGCAGCGACGGCGCCTCGACGCCCGCCGCTGCAACCGGGTGTTCGCTCGCAACGCTGTTACTTCACCAGCTCGATCTCGCTCAGTTTCCAGGTCTTGTCGAACCAGGGCTCCAGCGGGCCGTACAGCCGGAACAGCATGTTCCATCCCTTTCCGGGGATGGTCTGAATCCAGTTGTGCTCCATGCCGGACGGGGCGTTGGGCCCAAAGTACACGTCCACGGAACCATCCTGGTTGACGACCAAGCCCTTGTCCAAACTGCTCGCCTGCGGGAAGTCCTGATCGGTCTGGAGCATGGAACGGGTCTGGTTGTCGTACACGATTGCGGACCAGAAATCCTTTGCCGGAGCGTTGGGCAACACATGCAGCCGATAGGTCTTACCGCCGTCCAGCGGCTTGCCCTGGGAATCCCAGAGTCCGACGGCGTACTGAGAGCCCTGGCCCACCATCTTCGCTTCCATCGCCGGCGTCACGCCTGTGGCATAGAAGTAGAAGAAGGCGGCCGCATCCAGATAGGCCACGCCGGTTTGCTTCTGGAACGTGTAGCCGCCCAGCCACTGGCGCCAGGTGCTGTTGGGATAGTAGAACGCCTCGGGTATGCGGCTCTGGTAGGTGATGGTGCGCACGGTCGCGTCGCCCACCGCGGCGGCCTCGGTCAGGATCTTCTTCATGCGGACATCGGGCGAGAAGGGCTTGCCCTTCTCGATGCCGATCGAGGCAAAGAAACCGAGGGTGACCGGATCGAGCGACTCGACCGGCTCGTTCTGGACGACGTAATCGAGAAGTTCCCAAAACCGGTAATCCGCCGGTGCCACTGTGCAGAAATCCCGGTCGGACACGTTGACGAACGTGTTGGACGGCGGATTGGCGGCCTGCGACAAGGGATAGATGCGCGTGTTCCGATGCAGACTCTCGATCGCCGGCCTGATGTCCCCTTTCACCGGCATATTGCGCCAGACCAGGATGGACTCGAACGTGGGAACACGCACGACCCTGTACCCCTCCGGCACCTGGCCCGTGTACCCGGGAGGCAGCAGCAAGTACTTGCCGCCCTTGCCCTTGTCCGGACCGACGATGCCGATGTCGGTCACATACTTGAACCAGAAGTCATCAATCATGCCCAGCGTCATGGGGGGCACTTCGGCCACGAGCGGACCACCATGAAGATTGATCCAGATCCACGTGTAGGGCGTGGTGGCGTTCGCCGTGAGAAAGAGCGAACGGGCATTCATGTTGGCTTCAAATGTCGGGACCGTGACATTCGCGGGGCCGACTACCAGCAATCCCTCGCGCAACCCGGCCATGTTCACCGGCGCCAATGCCAGCAAGTACGCCTGTACCGCGCGCTGGAAGTCGAGGTTGTCGTAGACCTTCTCAACGGTAGCCTTGTCCGGAAAACCGTCAAAGAAATTCAGCATGCCCAGGCGCGTCTCAACCTTCTCCGGCGAAGCAATCCCAGGCGGAACGGCCGTGGTCATCTTCATCTTCGGTGCGGGCTGCGCCAATGTGGTAGTCGCGGCGACCGCGGAAACCAGCACGCTGGCAAGAAGGTACCTGATGCTCTTGACGTTCATTGGCATCTCCTTTTCGTTACGACCGGCATTTCCGACTTGGCTTCTGCCAGCGCCCCGCCATCGTGACCGCCCGTTCCACGGGGTCATGAACGGCCTTGTGGCGCATGCCGACGACTTCCTGCCAGGGGATTTCGGGGTGTTCATCACGGCATTCACGAGACACGTGTCGGCCGGCTTCGCCAATGACCTGAACGAGATGGGTGAGCGCGAGTCGGAGATTCTCGTCCCCTTCGTATGTGTCGCGAGTGACGACGGTGGCCTTGGCAACCGCCTTCCTCGCCATGTCGAGCATGTGGCCGACGTAGACCGGATCACGCGGCGACATATAACGGTTCGGCGGCGCTCAGGACCTCATCTCGGATTCGCGGATTCAGAAACTTCGGCGTCACCATGTCGACCCGTCGACCGTGAATCAGCTCCGAGAACTCGCGTTCGATCGTGACGAAGCGCAGGCCTGGAACATGGCCGGGCAGGAACTCGACAAGGACGTCCACGTCGCTGTCGGCCCCGAAGTCGTCGCGCAGCACGGACCCAAACAGCGCCAGGCGGGCGATATGGTGCCGCCGGCAGAACGCCGACACGGCCTCCCGGTCGATGGACAGGTGTGGACTCATCGTCTGGCCTCTGGCGTCTATGATAGCGCCATCCCTATCTCGCCGAGAGTGAGTGTTCTCCGGAACGACAACATCCCAACCCGGCGCCACAAGATCTGCTGGATGCGTTCTCGGTCCGAACCCCTGTCAAGCGCGTTTTTCGCTGGGGGCAATTGGGGGGTTCACCAAAGCAAAGGATAGAAATCTGAGGATCGGCGGAATTCGATAATGCTTGGACATCCTGAAAACCGCGCGGGCAAGACGCTTGCTGTCGATGTCGTCAGGGTAGAGAATCTTCTCGAACGACGCCAGGCTCGGACGGCCCGGGCGAACGTCTCCCCGGTTCTGCCCGGCAAATGGCGCCAACCACCTATCTGCTGGGCCGACCCTGTCAGCCATCGAGCGTCGGTCGGATCGCCGGGGACAGTTGATGGCCACGAGGAGGCATGGATGCGGAGCTTCGCAACTCGAATCCTCGGTGCAGCAGGCATCGCAGCGGGTGTCGCATGGGCTGGCGCCGTCATCGGCTGTGGTGCGATTCGTCCCGGCTACAACCCGGTCAGTCAGTTTGTCAGCGAGTTGGCCGAGCGGGGCAGTTCGACTGAAGCCGTCATGCGAATCACCGGCTTCGGCGTCCCCGGTTTGCTGGTTGTCGCGTTCGCCGCTTTCCTGCTCGTCCGCTCGGCAGGACCGATCGTTGCGGTTGTACTCATCATCCACGGGGTCGGCAGGCTGACGGCGGGGGTGTTTCCGTGTGACCCTGGATGTCCGGCCAGTGGCGCTTCGGTGAGCCAGGCCGTGCACAACGCCGCTGCGATGATGAACGGCCTGACACTGCTGGCGGCGGCCGTCTTCTGTGCCGTTCGCATGTGGAGGATCGGCCGCAACGGATTCGCGCTCTACTCGCTTGTCAGCGCAATTGCCGGCTCGGCCTTCCTGGTGCTCATGTTCATGGACGTGACCACGCGCACCTACGTGGGCCTCTTCCAGCGGCTGGCATTTGGGGTCCTGCACGTATGGCTGGCAGCCTTTGCTCTGTCGATGCGGCCGTGGGCGATCGAGTCGACTCTTGCCGGGCGGCACATCTAGTTGTCGCCGCGCATCGACCGATGGCAGAGGTTGTTGAGGCACTCCTCCGTGTCGGTATCAACGCTGGAGACGATTGGAATCAGTGCTCGAGCTCGGAGGTGCCCACGCCACTGTTTACAATCTGGCGTTTGATGAAGGCTCGTGCGTCGACGAGCATGAGATCGTCTTCACACACACCACATCCACGAGCTACCGCGCCGGTCTTCAGTGCAAGCGCGTCGCACTCACGATGGTTAACGCAGCCGCATCGATCGAACTTCGTTTGACGTCTGCTGGTTCGATGGGTGCTGCTGTGGCTCGGTTCGTGCATTTTGGCGGCGCAACCCGGACTGCGCGGGGGCCACGGCGCTGAGAGGTGCGCAGGGAGGGGCCGGAACCGAGCAACTGCGGGTGGGCTTCCTCCATCACGCGGATCCGGCCCTCGACTTTCCTGCCGGACGAGCGTC
>JAPKZP010000367.1 GCA_026393735.1 Acidobacteriota bacterium | reverse complement strand
TCAAGACGGACCAGCGCGGCACGCCGGTCTTGCTGCGCGACGTGGCCTCCGTCGGCATCGGGCCTGAAATGCGGCGGGGCGTGGCCGATCTCGACGGCGCCGGCGAGTCGGTCGGCGGCATTGTCGTCATGCGTCACGCCGAGAACGCCCGCGAGGTGATTGCCCGTGTGAAGGAGCGGATGAAGGAGCTCGAGCCCTCACTGCCGAAGGGCGTCCGTTTCCTGACGACGTACGATCGATCGGAGCTCATCGACCAGTCGGTCGCCACGCTGCGGCACGAGCTGCTGCTCGAGATCGCGATCGTCTGCCTCGTCATCCTGATCTTCCTCTGGCACATCCCGTCGGCAATTGTCCCGATCGTCACGATCCCCGTGTCGGTGCTGCTGGCCTTTATCCCGATGCGGCTGATGGGCATCTCCTCGAACATCATGTCGCTCGCGGGCATCGCGATTTCGATCGGCGTGCTGGTGGACGGCGCGATCGTGGAGGTCGAGAACGCATACAAGAAGCTGGAGATCTGGCAGGAGGGCGGACGGCATGGCGACTTCCACGCCGTGCGCCTCGAGGCTTTGCTCGAGGTCGGCCCGTCGGTCTTCTTCTCGCTGCTCGTGATTGCCGTCGCGTTCCTGCCGATCTTCACGCTCGTCGACCAGGAAGGCCGGTTGTTCACGCCGCTCGCCTGGACGAAGAACCTCGCCATGTTCATCGCGGCGATCCTGGCGATTACGCTCGACCCCGCGCTGCGCATGCTCTTCACCCGGATGGACTTCCCGACGTGGAGGCCGCGCCCGCTCTCGTGGCTGGTGGGACAGGCCACCGTCGGCCGGTACTATCCGGAGGAGCGCCATCCGATCAGCCGCGTCCTTTTCTGGATCTACGAGCCCGCGTGCCGCGCGGCACTGCGTTTCCCGAAGACCACGATTGCGGCGGCACTCCTGATCGTGGCGTCAACCGTCCCCATCTATCTGACGCTCGGCCACGAGTTCATGCCGCCGCTCAACGAGGGCACGATCCTCTACATGCCGACGACTCTGCCCGGGATCTCGGTCGCGGAAGCGGCTCGCCTGCTGGAGACGCAGGACCGGGTGCTGAAGGCGTTTCCCGAGGTCGTGAGCGTGTTCGGAAAGGCCGGGCGCGCGGATACCTCGACTGACCCGGCGCCGTTCTCGATGATGGAGACCACCGTCGTGCTCAAGCCGCCGTCCGAGTGGCGGCACAAGGCGCGGTGGTACTCGGGGAAGGCGCCCGAATGGCTCCAGGCCTTCGTGCTCCGGCGGATCTGGCCCGACCGCCTCTCGTGGGTCGAGCTCACCGCGGAAATGGATGCAGCGCTGCAGATCCCCGGCACGACGAACGCCTGGACGATGCCCATCAAGGCGCGAATCGACATGCTCTCCACTGGCATTCGCACGCCCGTCGGCATCAAGATCTTCGGGCCAGACCTCAGGCAGATTGAGCAGATCGGATCCCGTCTCGAGGAACTCGTCCGCCAGGTGCCGGGGACGAGGAGTGTGTTCGCCGAGCGCGTGGCCGGTGGCTATTTCGTCGACTTCGACCTCAACCGCGAGGCGCTCGCGCGTTTCGGCCTGTCGGTCGGCGCGGTTCAGGACGTCATCATGTCCGCTGTCGGCGGCGAGAACGTCACCACGACCGTCGAGGGCCGGGCGCGGTTTCCGGTCAACGTCCGCTACCCGCGCGGTCTTCGCGACAATCTCGATCGGCTCGGTCAGGTGCTCGTCATGACGCCGTCTGGCGCGCAGATCCCGCTCTCGCAGGTCGCGACGATCCGGACCACCATCGGTCCGTCCATGATTCGCAACGAAAACGGCATGGTGGCCGGTTACGTGTTCGTGGACATGGCCGACGCCGACGTGGGCGGATACGTCGACCGCGCCCGGGCCGCGGTGGCCGCCGGCCTCGTGCTCCCGTCCGGCTACTCCCTCGAATGGAGCGGCCAGTACGAGAACATGCTGCGCGTGCGCGAGCGGCTGACGATCGTCGTGCCGATCACGATCTTCCTGATCTTCTTCCTGCTCTGCATGAACACCAAGTCCGCCTTCAAGGCGGCCGTCGTCATGCTGGCCGTACCGTTCTCGGTGGTCGGCGCGGTGTGGCTGATGTACGTCCTCGGCTACAACGTCTCGATCGCGGCGTGGGTGGGGATGATCGCGCTCATGGGCCTGGACGCCGAGACCGGCGTGTTCATGCTGCTGTTCCTGGATCTCTCGTACGACGAGGCGAAGCGGGAGGGCCGGCTCCAGACGCTGGCGCAGTTAAAGTCCGCGATCATCCACGGCGCCGTGAAGCGCATCCGGCCGAAGATGATGACGGTGATGGCGGCGATGATGGGACTGATGCCCATCATGTGGTCGCTCGGAACCGGGTCGGACGTGATGAAACGCGTGGCCGCACCCATGGTCGGCGGCCTGGCGACATCGTTCGCGATGGAGTTGCTCGTGTACCCGGCGATCTACCTGCTGTGGAAGCAGCGCGCGATCAGTCGCTGATGGCGATCTTGTCGTCCTGGGCGGCGCGCTTCACGGCCCCGCAGGACGACCAGGAGTCGGCGACGGTGACAGCACCCTGGCCGGGGATCCGGGCCGCCGGGCCTGGCTCGCGTGCGACCTGATCGCGCAGCATGGGGAGCGACGCCTCTCGCGCGAGGCTCCCGCACAAAATCACGCTACCACCCGCCGATCGAGCCGAGGGTCGCGCGAAATGCCGGCAGCACGTACGAGACGATTGGCTCGTGCCACCCGTGCACGGTGCGGTCACCCGCGGATCCTCCGTCGAATCGCACCACCTCCACCCGCCGGGTCACCTGGTTCACGAGCCAGCACTCCCGCACGCCGTATTTCGCGAAGAGCGCGACGCGCTCTTCGGTGCGGCCCACGCGCGGCCATGGCGAGAGGATTTCCACCGCGAGATCCGGCGCGCCCCAGATGCGATCGTCAATGATGGTGGCGCGAGCGGCGGACACGAACACCAGGTCCGGCTGCACCACCAGCGCCTTCGGCCCGTCGAGAATCACGTCGATGGGCGAGAGCAGGACCTCGCCCAGCTTGTGCAGGCCGACATGCTCGTCGAGCGCCTTGAACAGGCGGCCGACCAGACGCTGGTGCGTCACGGTCGGCGCGTCCGCCACGTGAAGCTCGCCGTAGACCAGTTCCCGCGGCTGCACGGTTTCGGGTGTCTCCAGATACTCAGCGGTCGTCATTGGTTCTCCTGCCGCGCGCGCGCCGCGGCCGTGCCGGTCCGGCTTCCCATGGCTCTCCTTTGCTGTGACCGACCTCGACGACGACGATGCCATCGTCGACTCAGAAACGCAAGAGGCTTTTGGGCTGGCTTCGGGGCACGATGAGCCGCGTCACAGCGACGAGCCCCCACGCGAACGGCCGCGTCGAAAAGGGGTCAGGCCCCCGCGGTCCTCGCGTGACAGATCGACCAGTGTCACCGTCACGCCGCTGCGCGTCGCTACGCCCCCACGGCCCTCTTGTAAGACGGAACGTGGCCCTTCAGGCCGTAGAACACGATGTACAGGTAGCACAGGATCGGCAGGAAGAACGCGGCCTGGATCCCGATCGTGTCGGCGAAGGCGCCCTGGATGACTGGTACGATCGCGCCCCCCACAATCGCCATACAGAGAATGCCGGACCCCTGGCCCGTGTGCTTGCCCAGTCCATCCACCGCCAGCGTGAAGATCGTCGGAAACATGATGGAGTTGAAGAGCCCGACCGCCAGGATTGCCCACATGGCGACGTGGCCCGAAAAGAGCATCGCGGTCAGCACCAGCAGCACCGCGGCGCAGGCGTTGAACGCCAGGACCGTTCCGGGAGCCACGACCCGCATGACAAAGGCGCCGACGAATCGGCCGATCATGGCGCCGCCCCAATAGAACGACAGGTACCGGCCGGCCTCGGCGGCGGTAAGACCGGCGATGCTCGGCTGGCCGAGAAAATTGACCAGGAAGCTGCCGATGGCGACTTCTCCTCCCACGTAGACGAAGATCGCCACGGCCCCCAGCACCAGGTGCCGGTACTTCCAGGCGCTGGGGTGCTGCGTGTCGTAGTCCGCGCCCCCGCTTGTCCGGGCTTCGCCCGATGACGCTTCGATGACCGGCAGTTTCACGACCGCAAAGAATGCAGCGATAGCGAACAGCGCACCGGCCAGCCAGAGATAGGGGACCTGCACCGAGGCCGCTTCCGCCAACTGGTACGCGGTCAAGTCCGTCGGGCTCAGGGCGACCAGTTCCTCGCTGCTCTTCGCCGCCACCGACAGGATCAGGAGTGACCCGAACAGCGGCGCCACCGTCGTCCCCAGCGAGTTGAAGGCCTGGGTGAGCGTGAGACGGCTGGACGCAGTCTGCGGCTTGCCCAGAATCGCCACGTAGGGATTGGCCGACACCTGCAACAGGGTGATGCCCGAGGCGAGCACGAACAGGGCCGACAGGAAGATGGGATAGGAGCGGGTGCCGGCGGCAGGATAGAACATCAGGCAGCCGACCCCTGCGGTCATCAGGCCGTGAAGAACGTGAACTGGATGAGCATCACCTGCGTGTAGTTCAACGAGAACACGGTCTTCAGATGCGGGATCAGGATGTCGTTCAAGCACGTGATGAAGCCCCACATGAAGAACAACGACGTCAACACCACCAACGCGGCGGTGTAGTTCGGGCCTTCCGCCGCTGTTCTCGTCTCGCCTGCCTCGGTCGCCATTTCCTGGGCCATTACGTTTCTCCTGTCATGTCGCGTATAAAAGGTGATTCTCTACTGGAATAGCCGCTGCGTAAAGCCGGGCAGGACGTCCGGCGAGATCAGCATGTCGTCTGGAATCGGCAGCCTGTCTCGCCCGAAGCTGCGCTACCGGGACGTATTCTGCCTTACCTTGGGGGCAGAGGCCCGCAGAACGCCGCGTGGAGGTCGGAATTGGCCGTGGTGGCGCTACCGGCCGAACCAGTAGCTCATCTTGACCATGAAGACGTTGTCGCCGGGCGCACGCATCATGCGCGAAATGTCCGGGTTGAAGGCGAACCGCCACTCGCTCGTTTCGTCCTCGCGCTGCTGCGTCCAGACGACGTAGAGCGTGGAGCCGGGCTTGAACTCCCACCGGTAGACGGCGTTCACGCGCAGCGACGCGAAATTGAAGTCGGGATTGGGAATGACGAATGGCGATCCCGTTCCGGGCCGGACGAGGTAAGCGCCGGCGCTCGCGTCGTAGGCAATCGTGCCGCCGTCTGCGCCATAGCGCAGGAAGTCGTAGGTCCGTGGCTCGGCGGCTTCCTTGAAGCCGGAGTAGCGCCCCACCGAGATGAGCGGCTGCAGATAGGCCTGGATGGACATCTTCGGGCTCAGGATGACGTTCACGCGGGTGTCCATCGCGAGTTCGGTCTGGTCGATTGCCCCGAAGACGTAGCGCTTCCCGAACGTCGCGGTCACCGCGGGGTCGGTGACGGTCCGGACGTACTGGGCCATGCTCAGTTCGCGCGTCAGTTGCGGCCCAAGCTCGATGGTCAGCGAGGGGATCGGCTTGACCTGCACCGACAGTTCACCCTGACCCGACCACGATCCGTCGCTGTTGGTCGAGTAGCTGCCTTCCACCGAGAAGACCACAGGCTTGCGTTCGTCG
>JAPKZP010000012.1 GCA_026393735.1 Acidobacteriota bacterium | reverse complement strand
GCTCGGCGAACTCGATCAGCCTCTGGTTGTAGGCGCGCAGGTCCTCGCGCCGCTCGTAGGCCCGCACGCCCGTCATGATGACGTCGTACTTCGAGAGGTCGCCCCACGCCAGTTCGTCGGCGCCGATGAAGGAGACGCGCGCGCCGAGCTGTTCGAGCGCGGGAGGCACCTGGTCGCCGACACCCACGATATAGCCGACCCTGATGCCGGGCGCCACCCGAACGTCGACGATCTTGACCCCGGTCTCGGCCATGTTGATGACGTGGCGCCGCTGGATGTGCGGATAGTCCACGACCTGGTAGCCGCGATCGAACGACTCGCCGACGGCTGCCGGCGACGTCACCGAGGCCTGCAGCTTGTACTCGCCAGCCTCCGCGCCGGCGGGGATCGCCACGGTGAAGCGCACGGTGCGGGATTCGTCCTCCCGGGCAAAGCTCAGGCGCGCCGAGGGCGGCGTGACCGTCCAGCCGGCCGGCGCCGCCAGCACGACCGTCGCGTCGGCCGCGGCCTTGAGGCCGGTCGTCACGGCGACGTGGATCTCGCGTACATGGCCTTTGGCCGCCGGCTCTGCGGCCGCCGTCGGCACCATGGCCAGTTCCGGCGTCGTTTTCACCGAGAACGCCGGCACGACGTTCAGTTCCATCTGCTTCTCGCCGATGAAGATGTCCTGCTGATAGCGGTACGTCACGGGCATACCCACGGTCACGTCCTGCCCGCCCATTCGCAGGCGGAATGTCGCGCGGAAGGGCGACGGACGGAACGGCGCACCGAACGGCACGTCCGGCTCGAACTCCGATCGCGAGAACCCGGGTACCGACTTCCAGTACGGCGCGGTGAGCTTCGCATCCGCCGGAATGCGGACCGCGGCTTCGCAACTGTACGTTCCGCCCTTCTCGATGGTCCCTGTCGAGCAGATCGAACGTCCGTCGAACCCGGACACCGCCGCGTCGGCCATCGTCACGTCGGCGCCGGCCTGGTTGGCGGCGAACAACGTGACGTTCAGGGGCTGTCCGCGAACGACGAGGCCGTCGTCGGCGAGCGCGCGGAAGGTGAGGCCGAAGGCCGCGACCGCGGCATCCTGGAACTCGCGTTCCTTCGTCGCCAGACGGACATCGATCTCGTAACGCGCGGACTGGTCGAGCCCCAACGATTGAAGCTGGCTGCGGAGCGCGCGCACCGCCGCCAGGCCCGCAAGAATCGGCGCCTGTGTCGCGGTGTCGCCGGCCGTGTCGAAGGTCTCACGTGCACGGGCCGCCTGCGCCCCGATGGCGGCCAGACCGTTCGTCAACGCCTCCGGGGCCTTGCCGCCCGCGTACTGCGCGAGCCCCGCGATCGACGTGTCGACGCCGTCGAAGATCCACGTCTCGGGCTTCTCTCCGGTCCCGCCGACCACCGAATCCGCGAGGACGTAGCGCGCCGGCGCCGGCCCCGGCAGCGGCACGATCTGGCCGGTTCCCTGGCACTTGTGATAGCTGCGCGCCTCCCACCCGAGTTCGTTGAACGTCATGCCGAGGAGAGGGTCGTAGACGTTGGCGTCCACGACAGTGCCTTTCGCGTCGGCCGCCGGTACAGGACGGCGGGGCGCATTCGGGCGCCCGCCAGGCACGCCGACCGCGCCGATCGCGCCCGGAGGGGGACCGCCGTTGATGTAGAACTTCCTCGCCTGCCACGGCCGCAGGCCTTCCTTGATCTGCTCGGGGAACTGCGCGGGATCGGCGGCAATGCGGAAAGCCTCCTGCGTGAGCGTCGCTGTCGCCTGATGATGCTGACCGCCGCCCTGGCTGGCGGGCGGCATGACGAGGATGACGTCGGGCCGGATGGTCCGCAGGTGCCGGACGATGTCCGAGAGGAGCTCCTGGCGTCCCCACTTGCGGTACGTTTCCTCCGGGCTGAAGGAGAACCCGAAGTCGACGGCGCGGCCGAAGTACTGCTCGGCGCCGTCCAGGCGGTGCGCCGAGAGCAGCTCCGAGGTCCGCACGACCGCGAGATCCTCAAACAGTTCCGGGCCGATCTCGTTCTGGCCACCGTTCCCGCGCGTCGTCGTCAGCACGGCGGCGCGCATGCCAAGGCCGCGGCTCAGCCAGGCGAGCAAGGCGTTGTTCTCGTCGTCCGGATGCGCGCCGGCCTGCAGGAACACGCCAGTCGTGCTGAGCCGGCGGATCGCGAGGCCGAGGGTGACGTGGCCGCCGTCTTCGGCCGTGAGAGACAGCGTCCGGTTCTGGGCGCGGACCGGCACCTCGCCGGGACCGACGCCAGAAACGATCATAAGCAACGTCGCGGCAAGAAGGATGGTCATCAGGCGTGTCATGTCTTCACCTTCGTACGGATATCGCCGGTTTCGTCGTGATCCGCGGCACGGACCCGGAACCCCGCCCGCGGCAGGCTCTCGCTATCGGCCCGGCCCGGATCCGCCGCCGGCGGGCGGCTTGCCGGCCGTCGACGGTCCTCGAAGGCGTTCAAGCAGGTCGAGCGCCCAGGGCAGCGTGTAGCCGTGGGTCCAGCCGAACACGCGAAGCCCGTTGGTGATGTCCCAGAGGCCACGCGCGCCAGGCCGGTTCGGATCCGACGGGAGGTGGCTGACGTGCTCCAGCGCGACGCTCAGATCGTGCTGCGTCCAGGTGCCGTCGATGGGGCGCGGCAGGGCGTCGGTCTTCATCGTCTCGAGGCGATTCCTCATCGCGTCGAGATAGCTGGCGTCACCGGTCAGGTCGTAACCGAGCACCAGGCTGTGAATGCTCGACAGGTACGACTCCATCTGGTGATTGAGCGGCTCGAGGTCGCGCATCGTCTGGGCATGCCTGACGAGGGCGGCCCGCACGCGCCGGTCACCCGTGAGGGCGAGATACTCGGCGAGCCCGTGCGTGGCATAGATGTTCGCGTAGCCGAAGCGGTCCATCACGAGGCTGCCGCCCTGTTCGCGTTCCTGCAGGCGGAGCATCCGGCCGACGTAGTCCTGCAGTTCGAGCGCGTATCGAGGATCCTTCGTGGCATCCCACACCTGGACAAGGTTCCAGACCGACAGGTAGAGGCGACGGCCCGTGAGCCCGTGTTCGCCCCAGATCCGCCGCAGGTACATGTCGGCGGTCTGCACCGCCTGATCGAGCGCCCGATGATCGGCGGCGAGGTAGTAGTCGGCCATCCAGCCCTGCACCCAGACGTGTGCGCTGAGCACATGGGTCCAGTGCTGGGGCGCGTGACGATGGCCGATCCCGAGGTACTTCGTGCCGGACGGCTGCTTCAAGGTGTTCCAGTAGTCGAGCGGGTAGTTGGTCTCGCCGATGAAGAGCGGTCCGGTCGGCCAGCTGACGTTGTCCACGTCCATGGCGTGACGGCTGAAGGCCTGGGCCGCGTCGAAGTACCGCGGATCGCCGGTTCGCATGAACTGCAGCCAGAGCTCGAAGTCCTCGGCCGGCTCGTTCTGGCTCCACACGTCCCATTTCTCGTTGTTGAAGTAGAGCTTCCCGTCGCCGTAGTCGAACATCCCGTACCAGGGCATCCACCGCTGGTTGAACAGCCACCACTCGAACTTGTAGTCGAGCGCGCGCTCGAAGGCCGGGAACGCCGTCGAGCGAGCCGCGAACCGGCCCCACACCGCCGACGCGCCGTACCAGGCAGGCGCCGCGTGGGCCACTGGCGGCTCGAGCGCGGCCCGCATGGTGGCGGCCGTCTGATCGGGCGTGGCGGACGCGTCGTGGAAGAAGAACACGGCCTCGCTCGTCTTGGCGACGCCCTCCGCCCAGTTCTCGATCGCGCCCTCCTGGCCCGGCGCGTTGTTCGATCGCGCAAAGCTCATGGCGTCGGCTCGCGGCGACCACGCGTATGCATTGATGCCGCCGCCGGCGTCGAACCGGATCTCCTTGGGGTACTCCTCGAGGAAGCGCGGCATCGCGATCGCCACGCCTCGCGTGCCGTCCGACACGTCGGCCCATCCTTCGGCTCGAGCCGTCCGGGCGACGACGCGATCGCCCGCGCCTGCCTCGGCGGCGAATCCTTCGAGGTGCTTCTGCGGCGTAGACTCGGGTAATGGCGGCACCCGGCTGGGTTTCGGCCCGGTCTGGAAGACCCAGAAGCCCGGGTCCGCCGGTTCGGTCAGCACGCGGCGACGGCCGTCCTCCCACCATTCCCCGTCCATGACGCCGACGGTCCCCCGCCTCGGCCCTGTGAGTTTGAGGGTCAGGCCCAGGCCTGCCGCCGCGATGCGGTCGTCCGGCTTGTCCCACCCGGTATCGCTGGAGTCCAGCTTGATGAGCCGGTCCGCTTGTGTCGCCACGTGCGGATAGTCACCCTCCTGCGGCCGGTGCTTGTCGGCGATGCCGGTGTAGACGAACGTATGCAGGACGCGGATATAGGTCTTGCCGGCGTACGCGTGAATGCGCAGGACAAAGGGCGCCGGACGGTTGTCCGCGCGCGCATAGCGGTACTCGCCGTCGACGCGCAGAATCGCGTGGAGCGGGCCGGACCCCTTTTCAATCGTGGTGCGCAACACGACGGCACGGGACGGGT
The DNA here is from genome assembly GCA_026393735.1 of Acidobacteriota bacterium. Taxonomy (GTDB): domain Bacteria; phylum Acidobacteriota; class Vicinamibacteria; order Vicinamibacterales; family JAKQTR01; genus JAKQTR01. The sequence continues at coordinate 1,817 of JAPKZP010000012.1, read as the reverse complement.
CGAGACCCGCGTCATCGAGGATGTCCACGAAGGCCCCTCTGGCGCTCGGCTCGGTGGCGACAACGTCGCGGTCGTCGAAGCCGTTCCGGTCGGCGTCGAGCTGCACCCGCGACAGGAAGCCACCGTCGCCCTGGCGGATGCCGACGCGCAGAGGTCCCGTGGTGATCTCGGCGCTCCCGTTTGCCCGCTGGTTGTTGAAGACGACGACGCGGGGGCCGGCGAGCGGCGCCCGTCGCACGCCCGGGCCGAATTCCAGCACGTAGTCGCTGGACCGGCCGGAGAAGAAGAACACCCAGATCCACTTCACGCTCTCGTCAGCAGGCGCCCACGACGACACCTCGGTCACCTGCGAGGGGACTTCCCGACCGTCGGGCGTGAGCACGCGGACGTGGTCCCCCGAATCGAGGGCGCCTTTGGGGAATGGGAGGCCGAACGTCAGGGGCGCCCCTTCGGCCGGGCGCTCGACGTGGAGGGGGATGCGTCCGGCCAGGGCGGGCGTCGCCGACGCGGCCGCGAGGCACAGGACGATGGGCGCAATCATCGCGAACGGATGTTTCATGGGCCGGCTCCGGGCAGACGGATCACTGGGGCTGGGAGAGTGTATCGCAACAGGGGCATCATGGATTGACACAGATCTGTCACATCGGTAAAATATCCGCTCAGTTCGTAAGGTCTATTAATTAAGCACACCACATCGTCAGAGACCGCAGCATGCTAGGTGCTCACGCGGCGCTCGACTTCGACGCCGATCGTTCCCGGACGATCGGGAAGATCGATCTGACGACCATGCGCCGTCTCAACGCGATCCGCATCCTCGATGCCGTGCGGCGCTACGGCCCGATTTCCCGCGCGAACCTGGCCAAGCAGTCGAGACTGAGTCCGCCCGCGGTGTCGGCGCTGGTCGACGATCTCATCGTCAAGCGGGGCCTGTTGCGCGAGGTCGGCCGGGACGTGTCGACCGGTGGCCGGAGGGCCACCCTCGTGAGCTTCGCCGCCGATCGCGGGTGTGTCGTCGGCGTCGACCTCGGGTCGACGACCGTGCGCTACGCGCTCGCGGACCTCAACGGTCGCGTGCTCGCGCGCGTCGCGGAGCCCACGGGGAACCCGTCACCCGGGCGGGTGGTCCGCCAGATGTCTGCCGGCATTCGCGCGTTACTCGGACACTCGACCGATCGGCCGCCGCTTCTGGCGATCGGGGTCGGCGCACCCGGCATGACGGACGTGCAGCGGGGCGTGGTCATCGAAGCCGCGAACCTGCGCGGCTGGAAGGATGTCGCGCTCAAGCACCTGGTGGCGGCCGAATTCAACGTGCCGGTGGCCGTCGACAACGACGTCAACATGGCCGCGCTCGGCGAGTACTGGATGGGGTGCGCGAAGGGCGAACCGAACTTCGTGTTCGTCGCGCTGGGGCGCGGCGTCGGCGCGGGCATCATGATCGACGGGCGCGTCCATCGGGGACGCCAGTGGTATGCAGGGGAAATCAGCCACCTGCTCCTGGACTACGAACAGTGGCAGCGGGATTTCGGTTCGCAGGGATATCTGGAGCATCACATCGGCGCCGCCGCCATCGCGAGGAAGTGGCGCCGGGTCTCGCGGGCGGGCCGCGGCGCCCCGGTCGAGATCGCGGCGCTGTTCGCAGCGGCCCGGCAGGGGAATGCGGCAGCGACCCGGCTCGTGACGCACGTGGCCACCATCCTCGGCGTCGCGGTGGCCAACGTCATCACGACGCTGGATCCGGCCCTCGTCGTCTTCGGTGGCGGCATCGGCCAGGTCGGAGAGCAACTGCTGGCGCCGGTGCGAGAGGTCGTGGGGCGCAT
>JAPKZP010000166.1 GCA_026393735.1 Acidobacteriota bacterium | reverse complement strand
TCCGCGGGCGACCCTGCGTCCACATCATCGTGGACGTTGGCGAAGCGGTGCAGGCAGAGATAGTTGCCGCGGCCCTTCATGTACGTCGCGGTGAAGGGCACGGCGAGCGCATCCCGGAGGATGGGCAGATCCTTGAAGAAGATCTGTTCCTGCAGGTTCTTGGTGCCGGTGGAGACCAGCACACGGTGGCCGCTCAGGATGGCCGGCGCGAGGTAGGCGAGCGTCTTGCCGGTCCCGGTTCCCGCCTCGGCCAGCAGGACGCCGCCGCGCGTGAGCACGCGCGCGACGGCCGCCGCCATATCGCGCTGTCCGGGCCGCGGCTCGAACCCCGGCACAGCCCGCGCCAGGGGGCCGTCGTCGGCGAAGAGGCGGTCGACCGCCGCGCCTAGGCCAGCTTGTCCGGGTAGAGCGGGAACTTCCTGCACAGCGCTTCCACGTCCGCCTTCACGGAGGCGTGCACCGTCGCGTCTTCCGGCGCGGAGAGCACGCGCGCGATGAGCCCGCCGATCGCATCCATCTCGGGTTCACGCATGCCGCGCGTGGTGATGGCCGGCGTGCCGATGCGGATGCCGCTGGCCTTGAGCGGCGGGTTCTGGTCGAACGGAATCGTGTTCTGGTTCACCGTGATGCCGGCCTTGCCGAGCGCCGTGGTGGCATCTTTGCCCGTGAGGCCCTTCGAAAAGACGTCCACCAGCATCAGGTGGTTGTCGGTGCCGCCCGAGACGATACGGAATCCGCGCGAGGCGATGACGGAAGCGAGCCGCGCGGCGTTGGCCACGATCTGGCGCTGGTACGCCGCGAACGTCGGTTCGAGCGCCTCCTTGAAGCACACGGCCTTGGCCGCAATGATGTGGACCAGCGGACCGCCCTGCACGCCCGGGAACACGCTCTTGTCGAGCTCCTTCGCCCACTTCTCTTTGCAGAGCACCAGCCCGGCTCGCGGCCCGCGCAGCGTCTTGTGGGTCGTGGTGGTCACGAAGTCGGAGTACGGCACCGGGCTCGGATGCACCCCGCCCGCGACCAGGCCCGCGATGTGCGCCATGTCGGTGACCATGGCCGCACCGACCTGATCCGCGATCGCCCGGATGCGCGGGAAGTCGCTGATGCGCGGATAGGCCCTCGCGCCCACCATGATCATCTTCGGCTTGTGCTCCATGGCGAGCCGCTCGAGTTCGTCGTAGTCGAGCCGCTCGTCCTCCTTGCGCACGCCGTACGGCACGATCGTGTAGAGCTTGCCCGAGAAGTTGAGCGGATGCCCGTGTGTCAGGTGCCCGCCGTGCGACAGGTTCATGCCGAGCACGGTGTCGCCTGGCTTCAGCAGCGTGAAGTACACCGCCATGTTCGCCTGGGCCACGGAGTGCGGCTGCACGTTGGCGTGGTCGGCGCCGAACAGCGCCTTCGCGCGATCGATGGCGAGCCGCTCGACGACGTCGGTGAACTCGCACCCACCGTAGTAACGACGGCCCGGGTAGCCCTCGGCGTACTTGTTCGTGAACACCGACCCCGCGGCGTCGAGCACGGCGTTGCTGACGAAGTTCTCCGACGCGATGAGCTCGAGGCCGGTGGCCTGGCGCTCGACTTCATGCCGGATGGCGTCGGCGACGTCCGGATCGGTTTCCCGCAAGCTGCGGCGATGGGCGGCGCGAATGGTATCCATGGTCAGGAGTCCTTGCGTTCGAGCCTGGCAATCTTGTCGAGGCGCCGGTCGTGACGGCCGCCTGCGTAGTCCGTCAACAGGAATGCCGAAATGATGGCGGGGACACGGTCGATGGGCGTCGTGCGTCCGCCGATCGTCATGACGTTGGCGTCGTTGTGAGCCCGGCTCAGGCGGGCGCTGGTCTCGTCCCAGACGACGGCGGCGCGTATGCCCGCGATCTTGTTCGCGGCGATGGCCATCCCGATGCCCGTGCCGCACACGAGAATGCCGCGGTCGGCGCGGCCCTCGACCACCGCCCGCGAGACCGCCTCCGCGTAGTCCGGGTAGTCGACCGATGCCGGCGAAAACGTGCCGACGTCCTCGTACGGGACCTTCAGCTCGTCCAGCAGGAGCGTGATGGTGTGCTTGAGGTCGAGCCCGGCGTGATCGGAACCGATAGCGAGACGCACACCCGGATTCTACTCGATTTCCCAGACCGGACGGCGGATGATGGGAGGTCATGGAACCGCATGTGGTGATCAGCGCGCGCGGAGAAGACCGCGTGCACGGCGGGCACCCCTGGATCTACCGGACCGACGTCGCCGACGTCATCGCGAAGGGCGGCGACACGGTCGTGGTCCACAACCCGCGCGGCCGCATCGTCGGCCGGGCGCTCTTCAGCGACCAGTCACAGATCGCGCTGCGCATGCTGATCGTGGGGGAGGCGCCGGCCGGCCTCGACCTCTGGCGATCGCGCCTCGAGACGGCCATCGCGTTCCGGGCGTCGCTCGCGATCGACGCGACCGCCTGCCGGCTGGTGCACGGCGAAGGCGACCTGCTGCCGTCATGCGTGGTGGATCAGTACGGGGACTACCTTGTCGTGCAGGCCCTGTCGCAGGGCGTCGATCGCCTCGTGCCCGAGCTCGTC
>JAPKZP010000741.1 GCA_026393735.1 Acidobacteriota bacterium | reverse complement strand
GGCTGGCTGTCGGCGCGGGCGGATCTGATCTTGATTCCGCCAAGCAACGCCGGTGAAGTGGTCGTCGCACGCGCGGGCAAGCGGGTCGTCGACCCGACGCGCGCGCTCGACTGTGCGGCGGTGGTCGCGCTGCTCCTCTTCGCCTTCGGGCTCGTCCTCACCGCGACGTCGGAGGACGGCGAGCACTGGCTGAGAGGCGGCCCCGTGTCGATTGCCGACGGGGCTCTATTTTCGTTTCGAGGCCGCGTCTCGCGCAGCAGCTTCTGGTCAGTGGTGATTCCGATCTTGCTGTTCAACATCACACTGGGGGTCATCGGCGCAGCGCTGATTCCTGCGGCCGCTCAGCGGGGATGGCTGAACCCGGGACTGCCGAAAGCCGTCTACGTGTTCCTGCTGGCCGGCGTATTCGTAGTGAGTGTTGCGGGAACGTGGATTGCGTTTGCCACGTACGCGAAACGATGGCACGACCTCGGCCGTTCCGGATGGCTGTCCCTCACGCTGCTGATCCCGGTGGTCAGCCTGCTCGTCTTTGGGTACCTGGGTTTCTCGCCGGGGACGCCAGACCCCAACAGGTGTGGTGAGTGAGGCGCGCTGTCCTGCGTCTGCTCTGACGCGTCCTGTCGTCTCTCAAGGGAGGTTCGCCGTGAGTATCCGAACCCGTACCTTGGTTGTCCTTGTCGCGATGGCCGTCTTTCCGCTTCACGGTGGGGCTCAGTACAAAGCGCTGGGGGGACACGTTGCCGCCGTCTCGGGATCCTCCATCATCATCGACATCGGATCGAGCCACGGCGTCCAGGCCGACATGGTCTTCACCGTCCAGAAGGCGATCACGGTGGTGCGGGACCCCGATACGGGAGCGGTCCGGGACACGGTGTACGAGAACATCGCCGAGATCAAGGCCGTCGACGTCAGGGATCGATCGACGGTCTGTGAGTTGACGAGGACGCTGAACTCCCGTTACGCGGTGGCCGTCAGAGACAGGGTCGTCAAGAAGACCTGAGGCGCGGCCTAAGAAGTCGGGAGCCCGCTCATGATCTTCCGCAGCCCGCTTGGCTCCTTGGGTTCGCGGCGAGTTGGCGCGACGCGCAGTGTCGACCGGCTCGCGATGAATCCCCTTCGTGCCGCGTTCCCGTTTGCCCGACACCGATGCCTGTCGGTCTCGGTGCTGCTCGTCTGCTTGGCATGCGCAGGACAAGCCGCCGCCGCGCAGCGGCGGGCGATGTTTGCCGACGACACCCGCCAATTCGCCCGTCCGGAGGTCACAGATCCCGCCGTCGTCCGGCAGCGCGAAACCGCCGTCGATCTCGCGTTGTTGCGCGATCCGCGCGCGTCGGGCGGACTCGCCGCTCCCGCCCCCGCACGGTCCATCGTCCTGAATCTGTTCTCCGACGCCGAACTCACCGCCGTGCTGAGCCGGGTCGAGCAGGTCTCGCCGCTCGGGTACGCGTGGGTCGGGACCATCGCCGGGATCGAGGGAAGCCTGGTCGTCATTGGCGTGTCCGAGGGTGTGGTGACGATCAGCGTCGAGGTGGGCAGGACGATCTATAGCGTGCGGCCATCCACGCCGGGCCGATATCTTGTGACCCAGGCGACGTCCGTCGCCATGGCGGCGGATGCGCCACCGATCTCGATCCGGGCGACCGGGGCCGCCAGCGGAGTCAACGGCGACTCGGGCGACACGTACGATCTCCTGGTGCTGTACACGTCAGCGGCTCGCGCGGCCGCCGGCGGGACGAAGGCCATCCAGGCCCTGATCGTCGCGAGCATCGCACGCCTCAACAGCGTGTACGACGCGAGCGACGTGCACACGCGGTGCCGGTTGGTCGGCGCCGTCGAAAGCAGCTACGCGGAGGCCGGTGCCGTTGGCCAGGACCTCGCCGGCATCCGAACGGACGCGGAGGCCAACAGCCTGCGCGAGCAGTACGGTGCCGACGTCGTCTCATTGGTCGTCTCGAGTGATCGGGCCGGATACTCGGGCATCGCGTACCTGATGACGAGCAACGACACCTCCTTCGCGCCGTGGGCCTACAACGTGTGCAGACTGGATGCGGCGTGGGCTCCGACGCTGCGCATGCTGCCCCATCTGCTTGGTCACACCCAGGGCGCCCACCACGAACCCGGACAGGGCTGCCCAGGTCTCTTCCCCTACTCCTGCGGCTACGCGGACCTCGTCAACGGGTTCGCCACGCTGATGTCATCGGCGGTCGACTGCCCGCACTGCCAGTCGTTGCCCCAGTTCTCCAACCCGGCGATTCGTTACAAGAGCGTCCCAACCGGGGCGGCCACGCAGGACAACGCCCGAACCCTGAACGAGTCGCGCGTCGCCGTCGCCAACTTCCGCCAGGCAAGGGATATGGCGGCCGCGGTCGTCGTCTCGCAGCAGACGCCTCCGACCGCCGCAGTTGTTGAACGTCCTGGTGCCGCCTCCGATTCGGGCGCTGTTGTCTCGCGGCCCTGGAGTTGCTGGGCCATGGCCTCGGTGCCGGCGTCGGTCTTCTCGAACATCGTGAGGGCCCCGGCCTGCGAGTCGGTCTCGACCGCTGCCGGCACGCTGCGACTCGAGTCGCCGATCGGCGCACGCGCGATGGCGCCGGCGGCCGTACCCGGCGCCCCAGTGACTCTCGTAGCGTCCGTGGCCGGACGTACCGTGACGCTGACCTGGGGCCCGCCGGCCGGCGCGTCGCCGACCTCGTATGTGCTCGAAGCGGGATCGGCACCGGGCCTGAGCGATCTGGTCAACACTGATACTGGCTCGGCAACGCCGGCGCTCGTAGCGACCGACGTGGCGCCAGGCACGTACTACGTGCGTGTGCGTGCGAGGAATGCCGGCGGCATCGGCCCGGTCTCCAACGAGGTCGTCGTCGCGGTTCGCGGCGAGTGCCCTGGCGTGCCCGGCGCGCCGACTGGGCTCACGGTCACCGTGGCCGGCTCGTCGGTCGTGCTCAACTGGCAGGCGCCCTCCGGCGCCTGCACGCCTGGCTACTACGTCATCGAGGCGGGGTCGGCCTCTGGCCTGAGTAACCTCGCGCTGTTCTCCACCGGCAATGCCGCCACGACCTTTGCCGCAACCGGGGTGGCGAGCGGCCGCTATTTCGTCCGCATTCGATCGGGCAGCCAGGCGGGAATCAGCGCCGCCTCCAACGAGGTGAACTTCACAGCGGGAGCGCCTCCCTGCACGTTGGCGCCGAGTCCGCCGATGGACCTGTCAAGAACCGTCTCGGGGACGACGGTGCGGCTGACATGGAACGCATCGACCTGGGGCAATCCAACCAGCTACGTCGTCGAGGCCGGCTCGTCGCAGGGCCTGAGCGACATCGTCGTCTGGGACACCGGCAGCACAACCACGTCCTTCACAGTGGAAGCCGCGGTGGGCACCTACTTCGTACGGGTCCGCGCGAGGAACAACTGCGGCACGAGCCTGCCGTCGATCGAACTCATCCTGAGCGTCGTGATCGGCGTGCCGGGCCCGCCCATCGTCACAGCGAATCCGGCAAGCCGGACTGTCGCCGCCCGCACCATCGTCACCTTCTCCGCGGCGGCCACGGGCAACCCGACGCCGGTCGTCGCGTGGCAGTCGCGCCCGAACAGCACGCCGTCCTGGACGTCAATCGCGGGAGCGACGTCGATCAACTACACGCGCACGGCGTCCCAGGAGGACGATGGCCGGCAGTTTCGCGCGGTCTTTACCAACGGGTACGGTGTGGCCTACACCAGCGAGGCGTCTCTGACAATCGAGTGCGCGATGCCGGTCGCTCCCGCCATAACGCTCCATCCGGCGAGCGGCTTGTACGCGACGGGCCGGTATGTCACCCTCAGGTCGACGGCCACCGGCTGTCCCGTGCCCGCCATCCAGTGGCAGCAGAGTTCAGACGGCGGTCTGACCTGGACCAACGTCACTGGCGAAACCACGGCGCGGTGGGAGTTCGAGATGGGCACCCGCGACTTCCAGGCGCGCGCGGTCTTCTCCAATGTCGCCGGCACGGTGATCAGCAGCGTGGCCGCGCTGACCGTGCTTCGACGCCCGGAGATCCTGGTGCAGCCTCAGGACGTGACGGTCGAAGCCGGCACGCAGGTGACCTTCACGGCCGCGGCGAGCTGTCTCGCGCCCCTGTCAGCGACGTGGACCAGCACGGGCGGCGTCATCACGAACACCGCCGACGGCCCGACGCTGACCACGACGCAGACGTTCACCGCGACGGCGTCGGACAACGGCAGGCGATTCAGCGTTCAGTTCTGCCCGACGCCCTGCTGGGACCTGTGCTGCGCGAGCACGCGGCAGGCCACGTTGACGGTCACCACGCCCGCCTCGAAGACCCAGCCCCGGGACGCGGATCGCTGAAGTCCGCGGCGGCGTCCTCAGCGTACGGGCGCGGATAGCGGGGCGTGTGTCCCGAGAATGCACACTCGTTGAGCCAATCGGCATGGGACGAGCGATTTGTGGCAGCGCCGACAGTGGCCTTCAGAGACAGGGTCGTCAAGAAGACCTGAGGCGCGTGGACGGCGTTCGCTCCCTCGCTATCGCACGATGAGCATGACTTCGTTCGACGCCCCACTCCTGCCGCACGCGTTGGCGGCCTTGACGCGGACGTAGTAGGTGCCCGCGCCGACGCCGGACGTGGCGAACGTCGTCCCGGTCCCGCCCAGGTCCACGTTCGCGAGATTCGCGAGGCCCGGGGCCGAGCCCGCTTCCAGGACGTATGTGGTCGGCCCGCCGGCCGCCGCCGTCCAGCGGAAGGCCACAGTGCCT
>JAPKZP010000320.1 GCA_026393735.1 Acidobacteriota bacterium | reverse complement strand
TGGATGGCCCGCAGCGGCGTCGAGTCCGTGATGTAGGTCAGGTAGTAGTAGTTGTTCTCGGGCTGCTCCTTGTAGGTCATGCCCATGTGCGTGTGTGCATCGACCAGGCCCGGCAGCACGGTCATTCTCGAGAGGTCGATGACCGTCGCGCCGGGCGGAACCGGCAGGTTCGCGCCGATGGCCTTGAAGCGCTCCCCCTCGATGACGATGACCTGGTTGACGGCTGCCGTCCCGGTCTCCGGATCGATGACCCGTCCGGCCTTCACGACGGTGATGGGCAGCGGAGCGGATGCCGGCGTCTGCGCCGACGCCGGTGCGAGGATTGCGACACACAACAGTCCGAGCAGTGCGGTCCAGCGTTTCATCATGCGATGTCCTCCAGGGTGGTCCGTCCGGGCGCCTTACTCTAGCACCGACCGGACACGCGGAGCGGGAGGCCGGGGTGATCTACGCCCGCAGATCGATCAGGCGGTGGTCGTCGACGAGCAAGCAAGCGCCCGTGAATCCGGACGCCTGTACCTGGGCTCGCAGCCGGGGCAGGGCGTCGCCGCGCTCGTAGCGGATCGAGAGGTGGTGCAGCACGAGACCTCGGACACCGGCCGCGCGTCCGACCTCGAGCGCTTCACTCGTCGTCGCGTGGATGTCCCACTTGCGGTCGGCGGCGTCCAGGAATGTTGCGTCGTGCACGAGCACATCGGCCGCCGCGACGAGCGCTGGATCGATCGGCATCGCGTCTCCCGTGTGCGCGAAGATCACCTGCCGATACGACTCCATCAGCGCATCCCGGCCCTCCGTTCTGACGCGCGCGCGGATCTCCGCCTGCGACAGCGCGGCAAACTCAGGTTTCAGGTGCTGCCGATCCTCGAGGACGCGGTAGCCCAGCGTCGGCTCTGCCCCGCCGTGCTTCGTCTGGAACCCATGAAGCACGCATGCGCGGCCGAGGCGATGCTCACCGCCCGCCTGGATTGGGACCCATGTGACCGGAAACGTCTCGCGCGGCCAGAGCCGGGTCAACAGGTCGCGGATGACTTCGACGCCCGTGTTGCCCTCCGGATACACCACGGTGAGCGGCTTGTCGACGGCGCCTTTGCCGAACCGCCGCGACGCCACAAGTCCCGGTAGCCCGAGCACGTGATCGGAATGGCCGTGGGTGAGTGCGACCGTTTCGGGTGCCCAGATCTTCTGGCCCAGGGCGAGCTGCAGGCCTTCGCCGGCGTCGATGACGAGTTCGAGCGGCCGATACCAGCACCAGTTGCTGAACATCGCGCGCGAGAAGGCGACGAGATCGTCCTTCGGCCGGATCACGGCACCCATCGTACCCTCGATCAGCCGGCAGCAGAACCCTGCGATTCACCATCGACCTGCCTTCCAGCCAGCCAGTGCCGGGGCGGCGCAAGAAGGAACTGCTGCGCGAGCTCGCGCAGCCGAGGCGACTATTGCCCCCGCTCGACAAGCAGCAGCAACGCCGTCGTGACGGCCAGCGCGAGCACTGCCGCCATCATGACCCACGTTTGCCACTGCAGTCGCACGAGCGGCATCGCACCTCGTTGTGCTGACATGATGTGCCTCCCGTTTGTTTAGACACCGCGATCGACTCCCTCGCGCTCCGGCGGGAGCCCCAACTGAACACTGAGGGACAGGCGAAGGTCCTCGCGTTGCTTGGGCGCGGATATGGCCTCCTTGGAAGGACGGCAACACAGCGGCGCGCCCGACCCGCTTCCCGCCCGGAAGCCGGTCCCGAACAGGTCTCGAACAGCCTTCCGCAACCCGGAGCGCTTTGTGTATAGTGTGTCGCGTCCAATGCCCGGTCACGGTGTGAGCCACTGGCGCAACCACACATCCATAAGGAGGAAGCGCATGCGCTATCCAACGATGCTGGCCGTGGCGTGTCTGTGCCTTCTCGAGAGCGCGGCGAACGCTCAGGGCATCAACGGTCGGCCCTTGCCCTTCGAGCCCGGGTACTTTCCGGGTTTCGAGCAGCCTCGCGTGGTGGCCACCACCGCGCACATGGAAGTGACAACGGACGACCGCGCGCTGGTCAGTTCCTATCCAGTCGACGCCCAGCTCGTCCGCGTGGTGATGGTCAAGAACATCAGCACGACACGCATACGGGTGCCGTTCACGCCCGGCATCACGATTACCCCCTTCCAGCCCAACGGCTTCATCTGCCACCCGCAGCCGGGAGTGCTCTACCTCGATCCCGGACAGTCCCACCCCGTCAGGCTGGCCTACGAGATTCCGACCGACAACACCGCGCCGGCCTGGTCGAGAGGAGACCGCGTCAGCGTGCCGATGACGCTCGCCCTGCAGGAGCAGTCGGTGACGAGCGGCCAGGACGTGGGGGCGCCGGTAATCATCACACTGCCGAACATCGTGAGCGTCGACCGCGATCCTCACGCGAGCGCGTTCGAACCGGATCCTCCCGCCAACGCGGTGATCACGGGCACCGTGCGCCACGCCGACACGATGGAGGTCTACGCGAACGTGTCCCTGATGGTGAATTCCGAAGGCGTGGGGCAGCGAGTGCCGACTGACGCCAGCGGCCGGTACACCGCGTACGTGTTCGCGTACCGGCGCTCCGGGGGCACGCCGGACTGGCGCGAGTTCGGCCTGAGGCTCGACAGTCCGTCACACGCCCTGGACCCCCAGTCCATCGTCATGCCGAGAGCGGGCGAGACGACGACGCTGGATGTGCTCGTCCCGGAACCCAGGACCGCGATCAACTACGCCGTGACGAGCTCGCTGTACATCGACCTGACGGCCTACGCCTGGGACGGATCGGCCGACGGCAGCGTGATGGCCACTGTGCCGTTCCACACGGATCTGCCATGGAACATCAAGTCCCCGCGGGCCTTCGTGAACGTCTTCACCTCCACCGGCACGCTGCTCTGGCGCTTCCCGATCCAGGACGAGACTCCCGCGATCGACGTCTCGGACGACGGGCAGTTCGTGGCGACGTGCCGGCTGCCCGCGAACGAGCCCACTCCAGGCATGATCATCGGCGGGTCGGCGATCCTCCTGAATCGCGCCGGGCAGTTACTTCTCGAAGTTCCGGTGGCCCGGGTCCCCCTGGCGGTCTGGGGACCCGAAAGCCGCGACTCGCGCTTCACCGAAGTGCGCCTCTCCCACGACAATCGCTACCTGGCCATCGGAGACAACACCGGTTGGCTGTTCCTCCTGGACCGCGCGACGGGACGCGAGCTGTGGAGGGTCTTCACCAGGGGCCAGGTCCGGCGCATCGACTTCGATACGAACGACGCGCGGATGTTTGTGGGTTCGGGCGACGGGTACCTGCGGGCGTTCGACCTCAGGGGGAACCAGTTGTGGCAGAGCTGGGTCGATTCGTGGCTCACGGCCATCGACATCTCGGCGCACTATCTTGTGACCAGCAGCAAGGCCGCCAGACAGGGCATGCACCTCGTCAACAAGGTGACGGGCGCGCAGGTCTGGTCCTATCCGGTCGAGACCATCGCGCATCACGTGAAGATCGCGCCTGACGAGTCGTACGTGTGGTACGGCACGAGTATCGGGGGAGGCTACTGGTTACTGAATAACGCCCTGTTCACGATGGACGGCTTACCGAGGCGGCAACTGGCAAGCGCCAACCTCGGTTCCGCCGCCGCCGGGGCGATCAGCGCCGACAGCCAGTTGGTCGCCTGGAGCAGGGGATGCACGGTGAACGTGTCGGATCGCGAAGGACGTCCGGTGTTTCGAAGCGCTCAGCTTGGCACGACGGCCGATGCTGACTGCGGCATGCTCAACCATATGCTGTGGATGTCGCCCGATGGCACCCGCATCGTGGCGGCAGTCGGCCCACGCAACACGGCCAGCACAGGCGCCACGGTCTACTTCCTCGGAACGGGCGGCACCACGTCGGCACCCGACTGCTTCTTCAACTGGGCGGAGCGGAACTACCCCACGTGGTTTCTGCCTGCGGGCCGGCCGTCGGTCACGCAGTCGCCCTACTACTACCGCTACTACCCGGGGACGAACGCCTATCTGGCGACCTCGTCTGCCGACAGCCACGTGTACTATCTCGGACCGCAGTCCGGCCAGTCGCTGCTCGACGCAGGGCCGTTGTCAACGTGGCTGACGACAGCGGGCTGCCAGTAGCGGCTGGCGGACGAGCCGCGCCGAACGCGCGCGGGCCGGCCCGGTTTTCGTTGATCCCGCAGGCTGCGGGCGGTACGCTCACGGCATGCTGAAGCGTGCCGGATTCGGGGGAGTCATCGTCGCGCGGGTGATGATCGCCGGCGTCGTGGCGTTCGGGGCTGCCGCCTGCCAGCAGAAGTCCGACGAGATCGCCGCGCTGCGGAAGGACGTCGACGCAATCCGGTCGGAACAGGCCGCGCTCCGGAAGAGCGTGGACGGGATCGCGGCGCTGCTGAAGCCCGCGCAGCCGGCTGCCATCGCCGACGCGCCTGCAGGAATGACGATTCCCGTCACTGGGTTGCCGTCTCGCGGATCGGAGTCGGCCGCGGTGGTCCTCGTCGAGTTCTCGGATTACGAGTGCCAGTTCTGCGGCCGGTTCGCCCGCGATGCCTACCCGGCCATCGACCTCGAGTACGTCCAGACCGGCAAGGTGCGGCACGTGTTCCGCTCGTTCCCGCTCGAGTCCATTCACAAGAACGCCTTCAAGGCGCACGAGGCGGCGCTCTGCGCGGGCGAGCAGGGAAAATACTGGCCGATGCACGACCGGTTGTTCGCCCATCAGCGGGCGCTCGCGCCCGCCGACCTCTCGGCGTATGCAATCGCCATCGGACTCGACGCGGCCGCCTTCGAGCAGTGCCAGGCCTCGGGCCGCATGGCCGGCCAGGTGCGCCGCGATGTCGAGGTCGGCAACCGGTTGGGTGTGCAGGGCACGCCCCTCTTTCTCATCGGGACTCCCGGCGCGACCGGCGAGGTGCGGGTGCTGAAGGCCATCGATGGCGCCCAGCCCTACAGCGTTTTCAAGCAGGCCATCAGCGAGGTCATGGCCGCGCCGCGGCAGGAATGACGTCGACGCACGAATGACATCCGCGATGGCTGTTCCTGGCCAGCCGGGCGTAGAATCCGCCTATCGTCACCCGTGACCCAGCCCCCGGAAAGAGTGAGCCGGCGATGAAACGCATCTGCCTCGAGGGACTGTGCCTGTTCATGATGTGCGGCGTCCTCCTCGCCGGTCAGGCCGGCGGCTTGAGCCCCGTGGGCAAGGCCGGCGACTGGGCCAACACGATTGCCGGCGTCGCGCGCGGCGACAGGATCTATACGGTGGACTCAGCCGGTGCGCTGCACGTGACCGATCCGGCCGCCGGCATCGGGAAGAAGATCGGCGCCGGCTCGTTCGCCAACACACAGTTCCTGTTTGCCGCGTTGGGCAGCCTGTACTCCATTGAACAGGGCGGCAACTTGTATGTCATCAACCCGGCCGACGGCTCGAAGAAGCCCGTGGGCTCGCCGGGCGGATGGGCCGGCACGATTGCCGGAGTGGCCCTGAACGACAAGATCTACACCGTGGAATCGAGCGGGGCGTTCTACGTGACCGACCCCGCCACCGGCGTCTGGACCAGGCTGGGCAGCGTCAGCTTCGCCAACGTGCAGCACCTGTTCGCGGCCGGAGGCAAGCTGTACTCCATCGAGAAGACCGGCAACCTGTACGTAATCAATCCCGTCGACGGAGCGGTTAAGGGTGTGGGCAAGGCCGGCGACTGGATCGGGACAATCGCCGGCGTGGGAGCGGGCGGCCGGCTGCTGACCGTCGAGGCGAGCGGCGCGCTCTACCAGACCGACGCGGCGACGGGCGTCTGGAAGGGAATCGGCGGGCCGACCTTCGGCGGCACGCAGTTCATGTTCGCGTGCCTGGACAGCCTCTTCACGATCGAGAAGAGCGGCAACCTCTACCGCGTGGACATCGGCGCACCTGCACCGGCGAACGCTGCGGCCCCGGCCGCCAGGCCTGCGGCCGCGCCCGACAAGGGCGGTGCCGCAGTCGCGGGCAATCTCACCTTCGCCTTCCTGGGCAAATGGAAGGGCGACACCACGACCTACGAGCAGGACCCGGCCTTCAAACAAGGGGCCGCGGCGAATCCCGATCTCGCGAAGATGATGATCGGCATGCTGCAGGGCATGACGATGGAGGTGACGCTGGACGGGATCACGATGACGATCATGGGCGACAAGGTCGGCCCGGTGAAGTACAGCGTGATTTCCGCCACGGGCAACGTCCTGACGATCGAGAGCCTGGAGGAGGGCAAGCCGCCCACGCGGCAGGACATCGTGTTCCTCGACGCGAAGCGCATCAAGATGGCGGAAAAGGGGAACGAAGCGAAAGCCCTGTTCATGATGAAGCAGTAGGCGTTGCACACAGCCGGCGCCGCGCCACCCGTTTCCGTGCAAACGGAGCGGATGGCGCTGCGCCGCTCTCCTACAATCCGGGCCGTGCACACTCCCACAACCGGCCTGGCTTGCCTTTCCGTTCTCGTCGCGGCGGCGGGCGCCGCGTTCGCGCAGGCGCCCGCC
>JAPKZP010000252.1 GCA_026393735.1 Acidobacteriota bacterium | reverse complement strand
CACGACGACGGCGGCGTGCCGTTCTGGACCGATGACTGGAGCTGGGACACCTTCCACGCCCTGCACCCCCTGCAGATCCTCCTCAACCCGGGGGTGCAGCAGGAGAAGATCGCGTCGTACGTCCGCGCCTGCGAGCAATCGGGCTGGATGCCGACGTTTCCCACGGTTTTCGGCGACGCGCACTGCATGAACGGGCAACACGCGGTGGCGCTCCTCGCGGACGCGTGGCGCAAGGGCATCCGGGGGTTCGACCTCGAGCGCGCGTACGCGTGCATGAAGAAGACCATGCGCGAGGAGAGCCTCATCCCCTGGTACCAGATCGCCCGCGAGCTCGGCCACGAGCAGGACGCGCAGTTCTTCCTCGCCCGGTCGCTCGATTACCGCAACCTCTGGAAGGCGGACACCGGCTTCTTCCACCCGAAGGACCGCGACGGGGAGTGGATCCTGCCCTTCGACTACAAGTTCTCGGGCGGTCAGGGCGCCCGCGATTACTACGACGAGAACAACGCCTGGACCTATCTCTGGGAGGTCTACCACGACATCCCCGGGCTGATCGATCTCGTCGGCGGCCGCCGCGCGTTCGTCGACAAGCTGGACCGGCTGTTCGTCGAAGGGTACGAGCGCCAGCGCTGGGAGTACTACAACGTCCTGCCCGACTCGACCGGCAACGTCGGCATGTACGTGATGGGGAACGAGCCGAGCTTCCACATCCCGTATCTCTACGCCCTGGCCGGCGAGCCGTGGAAGACCCAGAAGCGGATCCGTATGCTCCTCGAGGCCTGGTTCCGGCGCGATCTCATGGGCATCCCCGGAGACGAGGACGGCGGCGGCATGTCGGCGTTCGTCGTGTTCTCGATGATGGGCTTCTACCCGGTGACGCCTGGCGTCCCGGCGTACGCCATCGGCAGCCCGGTGTTCAGCAAGATCGTCATCCGCCTGGAGAACGGCAAACAGTTCGTGGTGAGCGCGCCGAAGGCCAGCCGGGCCAACAAGTACATCCAGTCGGCGACCCTGAACGGCAAGCCGTTGAACGAGCCGTGGTTCAGCCACGATGTGCTGACCAGCGGCGGCACGATCACGCTCGAGTTGGGCGACCGGCCGAACAAGGCGTGGGGCTCGAGCCCAGACCTCGTGTCGCCCTGGTCCCGGTACGCACCCGGCTCCAGTGCAGGCTCGAAGTGAGCCGGCCGCCCCGCGGATGGCCAGGTCGCGCCACTCGAGGAGTCATCGTCACCATGAACCGGCGTCTGTTCCGGTGGTCCGTCGTTTCTGCCCTGGCCGGATTCCTCTTCGGTTTCGACACCGTCGTCATTTCCGGCGCCGAGCAGACGATCCAGGCGCTCTGGGGCCTCAGCGCCGGGATGCACGGTCTGGCGATGGGCGCCGCGCTCTATGGCACCGTGCTCGGTTCGCTGCTCGGCGGCTGGCCGACGGACCGGTTCGGCCGCAAGAAGACCCTGTTCGGCATCGGCGTGCTGTACGTGCTGTCGGCGATCGGCTGCGCGTTCGCCACCGGCGTCTCCACGTTCATCGCGGCCCGCTTCATCGGCGGGCTGGGCATCGGCGCCTCGACCGTGGCCGCCCCGCTCTATATCTCGGAGATCGCCCCGCCGGCCTACCGTGGCCGCCTGGCCGGCATGTTCCAGTTCAACATCGTCTTTGGCATCGTGATGGCATTCGCGTCGAACGCCGTCATCGCGCGTCTGGGTGGGGCTGACGCGTGGCGATGGATGCTCGGGATCGCCGCCGTGCCGTCTCTCGTGTATGCGGTGATGTGTCTCGGCCTCCCGGAAAGCCCGCGCTGGCTGATCGGCCGAAAGGGCGACCGGGCTGCCGGCCTGGCCGTCCTGCGCCTCATCGAGCCCGAGTCGCCGCCGGCCCGCCTTGAGGCCCATGCCGACGAGATGACTGCGGCCGGCCGGCCGGAACACGCGTCCACCTCCCGGTTCTGGACCTGGCGTCTGCGCGTGCCCATCGTGCTCGCGATCCTGATCGCGTTCTTCAACCAGCTCTCCGGCATCAACGCGGTGCTCTACTTCGCGCCGCGCATCTTCGAGATGACGGGCCTCGGCCAGGAGGCCGCGCTGCTGCAATCGGTCGGCATTGGTGTCACCAACCTCATCTTCACGTTCATGGGCCTGTGGCTCATCGACCGCCTCGGCCGCCGCACGCTCCTCTACCTCGGGTCGGTCGGGTACATCGTGTCGCTCGGCCTCACCTCGTGGGCATTCTTCACGCACCACTACGGGATCGTGCCCGCCTGCATCTTCGCGTTCATCGCGTCGCACGCGATCGGCCAGGGCACCGTCATCTGGGTGTTCATCTCCGAGATCTTCCCCAACCGCCATCGCGCGGAGGGACAGGCGCTGGGCAGCTTCACGCACTGGGTCTTCGCCGCGCTCCTGACGTCGTTCTTCCCGCAGATGGTGACGTCGTTCGCACCAGGGTACGTGTTTCTGTTCTTCGCCGGCATGATGGTGCTGCAACTCGTGTGGGTGCGGCTCATGGTGACGGAGACGAAGGGCCGGTCACTCGAGGACATTCAGCGGGACCTCGACGTCGCGTGAGCGTCACTCCGGAATCGTTGCGGGGCTCGCGGGCACCACGCCCCACTGTGTGTTGGGCCGGGGGCCGAGGGTGATGGCGAGCATGCCCCCCGACGTCAGTTCCCGGTGCGTGATCCAGAACCGGCCGGTGATCGGTTCGCCGTTCAACGAGGCCGACTGGATGTAGACGTTGCCCGGGAGGTTGTTCGACGCCGTGATCGTGAAGGTCCGGCCCGGATAGTAGCGCGGGTCGAGCGTGACGGT
>JAPKZP010000169.1 GCA_026393735.1 Acidobacteriota bacterium | reverse complement strand
GATCGCGAGATCGCCGCACCCGACGTCAGGCGCGACATAGAGAACCTTGTCCCAGGTCTTGCCGCCGTCCTTCGTCCGGTAGACGCCACGGTCGGGATGGTCGTCTGAGAGGTGCCCCGTTGCGCACACGAAGACCGTCGTGCTGTCCTTCGGGTGCACGGCGATGCGGGCAATGCGCTCGGTCTGCTCGAGACCGGCCCGCGTCCACGAGTCGCCGCCGTCGGTGCTGCGGTACACGCCGTCGCCCGGCGACACGCTGTTGCGCACCCAGGTCTCCCCCGTCCCGACCCACACGTCCTTCGGGTTCGACGGGTTGATGGTCACGGCCCCGATCGACTGGTTGTACTTGTCGAACACCGGCTTGAACACCAGGCCGCCGTCGAGCGACCGCCACAGGCCGCCGCCGGCCGCCCCGACGAAGATCGTGAG
Source organism: Acidobacteriota bacterium (assembly GCA_026393735.1). Taxonomy (GTDB): domain Bacteria; phylum Acidobacteriota; class Vicinamibacteria; order Vicinamibacterales; family JAKQTR01; genus JAKQTR01. The sequence goes on along the minus strand of JAPKZP010000169.1, from coordinate 2,435 downwards.
CCGATCGCCGGCCACGGCATCCAGCGCGCTGATGCGGCCGCTCATGGCCGCCGGTCCGATCGCCCGGGCCTCGAGGCCTCCAAACGTCTCGCTGTCGATGATGACGCCCTGGGCGTACGCCGGAACGGCCGTCGCACAGGCGACGGCCGCGATCCATGCAGAGGCCCGGGCCTTCAGATGGACACGCATGGCGTGAATTCCTCCTGCAGGCAGTGTCTGTCGTCCGAACCGTCGCTACTTCTTCACCGGCATCGTGAACCGGGCGTCTTCAATCGGCACGTTCAACTCGATCTTCTCGACCGTCATCTTCTGGCGCCCCGCGGCGCCCGGCTGCCCAGAGTCGATCGAGTGCGCCATCATCATCCCGCCGACTTCCTTATAGTCGCCGACGATCGTGTCGCTCACCTGCTCGCTGCCCCGCAGCATGGTCTTCGATTCGAGCTTTACATCGAGGTAGGTCTCGGTATCGATGTAGAACGTCCGGACATCGCCGTTCTTCAGCGTGACTTTCAGCTTGTAGCAGTCGGTGCCCTCGGCCTTCTCCTTGCCGAGCAGTTCGACCGTGCTGCCCTTGGCCTTGTAGTCCATGAGCGGGCCATCCATGTCGGCCTGCTCCTCGATGAGCTTCACGGCCTCGCTCGGCATCGGCTCCGGGTCGGTCCGCCCCGACATCGGGTTCAGCATCCACGCCGTCGTCCCGTCGTAGGCCTGCGTGATCGTCATCCCCTGGAAGGAGATGTCGATCCGCATCGATTTCGGACGCTTCATTTCGAGGACGATCGGCGCCTCGATGCCGGGGCCGAGGGTCATCTTGCCTGTCATCCGCACCGACTGGACCGCCTTCTGCCTGGCGATGCCTCCCTTGGCGTCGAGGTTCTTGGCGATGATGTCGTCGGCCGTCTGCGCCGACGCCGGCACCGCGATGACGAGGGCCAGCGCGAGCGCGCTGAGAGCGTTTCGCAGCATCAAGTCCTCCTGAAATGGTCTGGCCATCTTAGCACTTCGTCCTTGCGCCGGCGCGCCGGGGTCTGTTACAAGTGCGCGACACCGAGGACCGCTCATGCCGCGAAATGCCGAGGTCATCCGACAGTGGAATCTCCTGCGCACGATCGAGGCCGCCCGCCATGGCCTGTCGGTTCCGCAGATGGCCCAGGAGGCCGGCGTCACGACCCGCACGATCTACCGGGATCTCGAGGCGCTGCAGGAGGTCGGCTTCCCGCTGTGCAACGAGACGCGCGACAATCACACGTACTGGCTGCTGAGCGATGCGCCGTTCAAGCACCTCACGCAGCTGGGCTTCTCGCTGTCGGAGTTGTGCGCCCTGTACCTGAGCCGGCGCCTGGTGGAGACGCTCACCGGTGTGCCGTTCCAGACGGCGCTGCAGGATGCGTTCGGAAAGTTCGAGCGCGACATCCCGCCGAAGATGCTCGACTACCTCAATCGTCTGCCGTCCGTGATGAGCGCCATCGAGAGGACCGGCAAGGTCAAGCGGTCGCCGCGCCACGAAACGATGGTGGAACAGCTCGTGGACGCGTCGCTTCAACGGCGGCACGTCCGGATGCGGTACTTCTCCCTGTCGCATTTGCGCGAAGCCGATTACCTCGTGCACCCGCTGCGCATCGTGTACATGCACGGAGCCATGTATCTCAGGGCGTGGGTGCCGGCGTACGGCCAGGTCCGGACGTTTGCCACGCACCGGATCAGAAAACTCGCCGTGCTGGAAGAACGATTCACGCCGGCGCCTGAGTGGGCGTCGCGGCCCTGGTGCGGGAACGCGTCTACCACCGGAGCCAGCGCCTGATTCCGGAGCCGGACGGCTCCCTGCGGCTCGAACTCGATGTCTGCGACGATCCATGGCTGCGCAGTTTCATCCTGCAGTTCGGCCACCGGGTGCAGGTGCTGGCGCCGCCGCAATTGGCCGCTCACATCAAGGACGAACTGGAACTCGCCCGACGGCATTACGCACCCAACGGACCCGTCGAGGCCCTCGCCACGTCGCCGGCATTTTTCGACCTCAGCGCGCAGTGGAGACTGCCCTTCTGATCGGATGCGGCGTCCAGCGCGCGGCGCGCCATGATCTGGGCGCGTCGCCGACGCACGCGCAAGTCGAGGTACAAGCCGTCGCGGTCGCCAATCAGTTTCGAGGGCGTCGGCCGAATCGGGGTCAGACTCCACGTCTTCGGCCGAATCGGGGTCAGACTCCACGTCTTTAACTGCATGGCAGGAACTGCAGCGGAGTCGGACCCCAGGGTCCCGGCGAGCACACGGGCGCGGGACCGGTTCCGCTCGGCGCGGAAACACTCGAAACACAACGTGTGCGCCCGGTCGGCCTTGACCGCTCCCCGGTACGCGAACCGGGCGCGCCTCGTGCCGCACGACAGGCAGAGGCGGCCACCCGTGCGACCTGCCTTGAGGCGCCAGTCCAGGGCAATCGC
>JAPKZP010000160.1 GCA_026393735.1 Acidobacteriota bacterium | reverse complement strand
TACCTGGCCAGCCAGGTGGGCAGCGCCGATTTCAAGCCGACCGACCAGCAGATCGAGGTGCAGAAGCTGCTCGAGGAGCGCCTGGCGACATACCAGAATCTCCTCAACACCCTTCTTGCACGCGAGTTGAGCGCGTACAACGAGTTGCTGTTGAAGCGCAATGTCCCACACATCATCACGACTGCCGCGGACGTGACAGCGCAAGGGCCCGCGGCGGCGGCCAAGACGCTCGGGAGGTAGACGGTGTCGCGAGTGACGAGGAGAGCGTGTGCGACGAGCGTGGCGGTCACCCTCGCGTGGATGGCCGCCGACAGCACGCCAGCCCACGCGCAGCCGGGTGCCCGCCCCAGCACGGCAGTGTACGGCCAGCTGCGTTGGCGCTCGATCGGTCCCGAAGGGAACCGAGTCAGCGCCGTTGCCGGCGTGCCTGGCGACCCGCTCGTCTACTACGTTGGCGCCGCCTCAGGCGGCATCTTCAAGACCAGCGATGGCGGCCAGTACTGGGAGCCGATCTTCGACGATCAGCCGGTCGCATCGATCGGCTCGCTTGCCGTTGCGCCTTCTGACCCCCGCGTGGTCTGGGCCGGCACGGGCGAAGGCAAGATCCGCAGCAACATCTCGGTCGGCCAGGGCATCTACAAGTCGACCGACGCCGGCAAGACGTGGACTCTAATGGGCCTGGAGCGGACCGGCCGGATCCTCAGGCTGGTCATCCACCCGCAAGACCCGGACATCGTGGTGGCATGCGCGCTGGGCCACGCGTACGGTCCGCAGCCCGAGCGCGGCGTGTTCCGCACCGTCGACGGCGGCAAGACGTGGAGCCGGGTGTTGTTCGTCGACGAGAACACGGGTTGCTCGGACGTGGCCATCGATACCAGCAATCCCCGAGTCCTCTTCGCGGGAATGTGGCAGCTCGAACTTCACACGTGGGGCCGCGACAGCGGCGGGCCTGGGAGCGGCCTGTTCGTATCGCGCGACGGTGGCGCGACGTGGACCCGCCTCTCCGGCAGCGGCCTGCCGAGCAAGCCTGTCGGCAAAGTCGCCGTCGCCATCTCGCATTCGAACCCGAAGCGTGTCTACGCACTGATGGAGACGGGCAACGGGGTGCCATGGCACGGCCAGGACACCGAGCGGGGCCAGGTCTGGCGATCAGACGATGGAGGTGTGACCTGGAGCATGGTCAACGATCAGGGTATTGCGAACGCGCGCCCGCACTATTATTCGCGCATGGCCGTCGCGCCGGACAACGAGAACGAGACGTACTTCCTGAGCGCGTCGTTCATGACGTCGATCGACGGGGGTGAGACAATCGTCACCCTCCCGCGATACGGCGATGCGCCAGGCGCCGACCACCACGACATGTGGATTGATCCGACCAACGCCAACCGGATGATCGTGGGCCACGATCTGGGCGTTGCGATCTCGCTTAACCGTGGCCGGCGGGCGTGGAATCGGCTCCGACTCCCGATCGCGCAGATGTACCACGTCACCGTGGACAACCAGATCCCCTACTACGTCTATGGCAACAGGCAGGACGGTCCCTCATTTCGCGGTCCGAGCAACAGTCGGCTCGAAACGCTTCCTGGCGGCGGCGCCCCCGGTATCCCGCGTGCCGTCTGGCACTCGGTCGGCGGCGGCGAGAGCGGCTGGGCGACGCCAGACCCGGTCGATCCAAACGTCGTATGGTCCACCGGATCCGGCTCGGGCCACGTCGGCGGCATCGTCGTTCGCTACGAGGAAAGCCGGCGGATGTTCCGCAACGTGGAGGTGTGGCCCGACCAGGCCAACGGGCCCGCGGCCGATCTGAAGTACCGCTTCAACTGGACGATGCCGCTCACGATCTCCCCGCACGATGCCAACACCATCTACGTCGGCAGCCAGCACGTGCACCGAACGACCGACGGCGGGCAGAGCTGGCAGGTAATCAGTCCCGACCTGACCCTCAACGACAAG
>JAPKZP010000271.1 GCA_026393735.1 Acidobacteriota bacterium | reverse complement strand
GGTCCTGGGCGACCTGCCCCTCCTCGGAGTGCTTTTCCAGCGCGTCGACCGGATCAAGCGCAAGACCGACCTGGTCATCCTCCTGACGCCGACCGTCATGACGCCGGGGGAGATCGCTGCGACGGCCGCGACCGACCAGCAGCGGTTGTACGAAGGCCAGGCTGCACCGATACGCAAGTGAACGGCGGATATACCGACCGGTTCCACCACGAGGCCGATCATGTACGAGGATTTCTTTGGGTTCGTCGAGAAGCCGTTCAGCCTGACGCCAGACCCGAAGTACCTGTATAAGAGCGAGTCGCACGCCAACGCGTTCGAGCTGCTCCAGTACTCCGTCAGGCGGCGCGAGGGATTCGTCGTGGTCACCGGCGACATCGGGACCGGGAAGACCACCCTGTGCCGCGCGCTGCTCGAGCAGATCGATCGACGGACGTTCACGGCCCTGGTGCTGAATCCGTTCCTGTCCGAGGACGACCTCCTGAAGCTCATCCTCCAGGACTTCGGCGTGGTCTCGCGCGAGGAAATGAAGGCCGGCCGTCTCAACGGCGTGAGCAAGCAGGAACTGATCGACACGCTGTATGACTTCCTCCTGGGGCTGCTGCCGCTGCAGGCGAGCGCGGTGCTCATCATCGACGAAGCCCAGAACCTGCCGCTCCAGGTGCTCGAGCAGCTGCGCATCCTGTCGAACCTCGAGACCGACAAGGAGAAGCTCCTCCAGATCATCATGGTCGGCCAGCTGAACCTCCAGCCGCTGCTGCGATCGCCGGAGCTGAAGCAGCTCGACCAGCGGGTCTCGATCCGCTACCAGCTCAAGCCGCTCACGCCCGAGGAGATGGCCGCGTATATCTCGCACCGCCTCCATGTCGCCGGCGGGTCGCACGCCGTCTCGTTCACGCCAAAGGCGCTGCAGTACGTCCACCGGTATTCGGGCGGCGTGCCGCGCCTGATCAACCTCGTCTGCGATCGCTCCCTGCTGGGAGCCTTCTCTGCGCGCACCAACAAGGTGACGCACGACCTGGTCGAGCGCGCCGCCGAGACGCTCGATCTCCAGCCCATGGAACGGTCCAGATTCGCATGGCTGCGCCGCCGGACGCCGGTCGTTGCCGGCGCCCGTGCCAGCTCGTCTCCAGTTTCGTACAGGTGAAGCCGTGAGCCGGATGCTCGACGCGTTGCGTCAACACAACGGAATCTCGCTGGAGCCCGAGCGCGGGCCTCGGCGCCCTGCGACGGAAGAGAACGTCCTCGCGTCGCTCGGTTATCCATCCGACCGGGGCGGCAGCACAGGCGGATTCTCGTCCAACCTGCGCGTCGTGCTTGCCATCGTGCTGGTCGTCGTCACGGTCCTGCTGCTCTGGCAGGTTGCGGCGATGAACGGCTTCGTGACGGCGGGCCCGTTCTCGAATTGGCTCGAACCGAAAAGCGCGGTGCCCGCGGCCCGTAGCGGACCCGCCCCGGTTGTTCCGAAACCTTCGGCCCCCGCGCCGGCGGTTCCGGCACCCGCAGCCACAGCACCGGTCGTCCCGCCCGCTGCCGCGCGGGTCGAGGCAGCGAAGCCCGCGCCGTCCGTGAGCGAGCCGCCGGCCGTGCCGGCGCCCCGGGCCGCGCGCACCACCACGCCGAAGCCTGTGAACGCGACACGACCACCGGCGCCGCGCCCGCCGAACGTCGCGAAACCGACGACTGCGGCGCCCGCACCCGTCGTGGTGCCGCCATCAGTACCGGCCGCAGCGGGCGCAGCCGCCGCCATGCCGCGGGGCGCGACCGTCGTGCCGCCGATCTACCGGACACCGACGGGCGAAGTCGATCACTTCAAACTGGCGATCTACTATCAGCGCGTCGGCGACTTCGAGAACGCGCTGGTCCAGTACCGTGCGGTGCTGGAGACCAACGAGTTGAACGCCGAGGCGCACAACAACCTCGGGCTCCTCTACCAGAACAAGGGGCTCTACGACGAAGCGATCCGCGAGTTCCAGCGCGCGACGTTCATCGACCCTCACTACGACAAGGCACACAACAACCTGGGCGTCTCCCTGCTGCAGTCGGGCAAGACCGACGCGGCCGTCTCCGAGTTCCGATGGATGGTCGCGCAGGATCCGAGGAACATGGAAGCGCTCGTCAATCTCGGCAATGCGCTGAAATCGTCCGGCAAGACCGAGGAAGCGCGCGAAACCTACGTGCGCGCGCTGGGCGTCAACGGGCGCTACGCAACGGCCCACTACAATCTCGCGCTGCTCTATGAAGAGAGCGGCGAACTGCAGCGCGCGGTGGAACACTACGAGCAGTTCATGGCGCTCACCGGATCCGACAACGCGGCCGTGGCCGCCGATGTCCGCACGCGCGTGCAGACGCTGCGTGCCAAGATGCAGGTGATCGCCAAGTAGATCTCCCGCACTCGTCCTCCTCCTCCTCCTGCATTGGGCGGCTCGCGCGCGGCGCGGGCCGCCCGTTTTTCTTGGCACGTCCGCGCTGACAAGACCGCCTTCGGGATTTGTAGCGCGCAACGAGGCACTTCTCTGATCGATGCAGGGTATGCCGCTCCGTGCAGGATCGCGACAGCGGCGGCAATCGCCGGAAACCCCAGGAAAACCGCGGAAAGCAGGCCTCACGCCGTGCAATGGCGTGCAGGGCATGCGCCTTGCTCTAGAGAGCTGGCGAAGCGTCACGGACGCTTGACCCACTTGAGAAACCAACGTCGTTGGAGGGTCACCGGAACCAACGACCACCGCCACCTGGGGATGTCTGGAGGACTGAGATGCGAACCAAGTCGATGACCGAGCGCGGCCTGTCACTCGTCGAAGTGACGATCATGCTGCTCGTCCTGATGCTCCTGACCGGCGTGCTCGCGCCGTCGATCATGGATTACGTGAAGGACGCGCAGTGGGTGAAGGTGAAGGAAGACTGCGAGGCGATCGGCGTCAGCGTCGTGCGGTTGACGCGGGACATCGGGCCCTGTCTCAAGTTCAGCGGCGCCGGCCAGTGCACGAAGAGGAACCGCGTGGACATCCTCTACAGCGACGGGCCAGACGTGACCACGGCGGACCTGCTCGACGATGCGACGGCGAACTTCTCGAGCGGCGGCAACCTGCAGACGACCCTGAACTGGAGCAACGACACCGACCGCGGCGACTCGATGGAACACCAGTTCGTCGACAACGCCAGCGGCCCCTACTACCCGACGCCGGCGGACCTGGGCACCTACACGTCGGTGGGCCCGCAGTGGGGCCTGGGCTGGCGTGGTGCGTATCTCTCGTCGCCGATCGGGCCGGACCCGTGGGGGCACCGCTACCTGGTGAACACGGTGTTCCTGTCTGTCGCGAGGGACGCGGACCCGGGCATTGGCGAAGGGCAGCGCAGCGGCGGATGGTCGCACGACAGCTTCTGCATCTCGCCCGGCCCGAACGGCCTGTTCCAGACGGCGTTCGGCGGCAACTCGTCGCACGGCGTCAGCCGCCGCGGCGACGACTTCCTCTTCATCATCTCGGGCGACACGC
>JAPKZP010000116.1 GCA_026393735.1 Acidobacteriota bacterium | reverse complement strand
GGCGTCAAAGGTGGCGGCTGCTCGGGTCTGAGCTATACGTTTGCCTGGGAGAGGGAAGCGCGCTTCGGCGATGAAGTGTTCCAGGGGCCGGACGGTGCCACGCTGTTCGTCGACAAGAAGAGCCTGCTGTACCTCAACGGAACCACGCTCGAGTACGATTCGGCGCTGATGGGGAAGGGTTTGCACTTCATCAATCCCAACGCCAAGGCCGCGTGCGGCTGCGGCAGTTCGTTTACCGTCTGACGGATCACGCCGGCTGGTGAGAGCCGGCTCGGTGGCGTGCTCGGACTGGATCACCACGGCCCCCAAACCGGCCCGAGCGCACTGAGGCCCCGTCGGGACACCGACGGGGCCTCCCGCTTGCCGCTTATGCAATCCGACACCTCTGCCATCCCCATCCAGCCCTGCAAACACTGCGGGACGCAGGCGCCCGTCGACGTGCACTTCTGCCCCCGGTGCGACCGCATTCTGACCCTGGGCCGTCACGGCGACTACTTCACGTTCTTCGGGCTGCACCGGCGGCTCCGCGTGGATCCCAGGGATCTGGAACAGCGGTTCCGGACGCTGAGCCGGCAGTTCCACCCGGACTACTTCCACAACTCGGGCACGACCGAGCGCCTCGCCAGCCTCGAACGGTCGTCGTACCTGAACGACGCGTTCCGGACGCTGCGTGACCCGCTGGCGCGCCTCGAGTACCTGCTGAAGCTCGAAGGATTCGCGCCAAAGGAAGCGCGCGATGCCTCGGCGCAGGTGCCGGCCGCGCTTCTCGAGGAAGTCTTCGCGCTGAACGAGGAACTCGAGGCCGCCCAGGACATGCGACTGGAAGGGGCGCCGGCCGGGCAGATCGCGGCGCGCCTCGACGCGGCGCGCACGCCGATCGAGGCCAATCTCGCGGAGCACGAGCGCCAGCTTGACGTGCTGATGACGGCGCACGACGCGCAGTTCGATGCGGGCGACGTCGAAGGACGCCACGCCACGCTTGCGTCGATGCGCACGCTGCTGCTGGAGCGGACCTACCTCACGAACCTCCTCGCGACCGTGCACCGCGAGCTGGGCGGAGGGGAGCCGGTCCAGTCATGAGCAAGGTGGTGGGCATCGACCTGGGAACCACGAACAGCCTCGTGGCGTTCGCAGCCGGCGGAACGCCGGAGGTCATCGCCGACGAGTCCGGCGACACGCTGCTGCCCTCGATCGTGTCGGTCGACGAGCAGCACACCTTCCACGTGGGGCGAGAGGCGCAGCGGCGCCTGCTGACCGACCCGACGCGGACGGTGTACTCGGTGAAGCGCTTCATGGGGCGCGGCTTCGAGGACGTGCAGGACGAGCAGCGCTGGTTCCCGTTCAAGGTCAGCGGCGAAGCCGGAGACGTCGTCCACATCCATCTCGGCGAGACCGAATTGACGCCGCCCGAGATCTCCGCATGCGTCCTCCGGGAACTGAAGCGGCGCGCCGAACAGTTCTTCATGAAGGCGGGCGACTTCGACCCTGAGGTGGCCGCCGCCGTCATCACCGTGCCGGCGTACTTCAACGACGCCCAGCGCACGGCCACGCGGGATGCCGGGAGGCTGGCGGGCCTCGAGGTGCTGCGCATCATCAACGAGCCGACCGCTGCGTGCCTGGCGTACGGCCTCGACAAGCGCCGCCAGGGCACCATCGCGGTCTACGACCTGGGCGGCGGCACCTTCGACATCTCGATCCTCAAGGTCGAGGACGGCGTGTTCCAGGTGCTCTCGACCAACGGCGACACGCACCTCGGCGGGGACGACATCGACCGCGTGCTCGTGGAAATCGTGGCGGCCGACCTCGGAATCGACCCGGCGACGCAGGCAGAAGCCGTGCAGGCGGTGCGCAAGGCGGTCATCCAGGCGAAGTGGGACCTATCGGATTTCGACGAGACCGACATCGAGCTCGACCGCGTACCCGGCAGCGACCGATCCTATCGGCGGCACATCACACGAAGTGAGTTCGAGTCGCTCATCGCGCCCATCGTGGCGCGCACGCTGCAGCCCTGCCGGCGGGCGATCGAGGACGCTGGCCTGACGGCGCAGCAGGTCGATGCGGTGGTCCTCGTGGGCGGATCGACGCGCACGCCGATCGTGCGCCGCGAGGTGGAGAAACTGTTCGGCCGCGCGCCGTACACCGATCTCAACCCGGACGAGATCGTCGCGATCGGCGCGGCGGTGCAGGCCGACATCCTCGTGAGCGGCCGGCGCGAGATGCTGCTGCTCGACGTGACGCCGCTCTCGCTCGGCATCGAGACGATGGGCGGAATCGTGTCGAAGATCATCCTGCGCAACTCGACCATCCCGGCGAGCGGCAGCGAGATGTTCACGTCGTTTGTCGACAACCAGACGGCGGTCGACATCCACATCCTGCAGGGCGAGCGCGAGATGGCGGCCGACAACCGCTCCCTCGGGCGCTTCAAGCTGCGCGGAATCCCGCCCATGCCGGCAGGCCTGCCGCGCATCCAGGTGCGGTTCCAGATCGACGCAAACGGCATCCTGAGCGTGTCCGCGCACGAACTGCGGACAGGCGTCGAGCAGGCGATCGAAGTGAAGCCGTCGTACGGGATGCTCCTCGAGTCGTTCGAGCACGCGCAGGAAGACGTGAACGCGCGGATGCTCATCGAGGTCCGCAACGAAGCCGAGACCATCCTTGCCGCCACCGAGAAGACGCTGCGCCGGCCAGACTTCGCCGAGATCGCGGCCGCCCGCCTCGCCCCGGGCGAGGTGGGCGCAATCCACGCCGCCGTGGCCGAGGTCAAGGCGGTGATGACCCAGGACGATCGCGACGTAATCCAGGCCAGGTCGACGGCACTCAACGACGCGACGAAACACCTGGCCGAAGTGATGATGAACTGGACCGTGCAGGCCGCCCTCGCGGGTCGGTCGGCGGACGATGTGGCCGCGCAAGGACGTTGAGCGACGGTCGAAGGTACAGTGACTATGCCCAGAGTAACTTTCATCATCGATGGCGAAGCGCACGTCGTCGACGTCGACCTGGCGTCGATGCCGAGTTCTCATCACGGCCTGCCAGGCTCGCTGCTCGACATCGCGAAGAACTTCGACGTTCCCCTCGAGCACGCGTGCGGGGGCAGCTGCGCCTGCACGACCTGCCACGTCGTCGTGCGTGAGGGTGGCGGGAACCTCAGCGACATGCAGGACGACGAGGGCGATCGGCTCGACACGGCGTGGGACGTGACGCCGCATTCGCGCCTGGGCTGCCAGGCCGTGGTCCGCGGCGACGTGGTGTGCGAAATCCCGATGTACACCCGCAACTACGTGCAGGAAGGCGGAGCCATCCAGCTCGGCAAGAGCACGGCGCAGACGCCTGGCGCGTGGACCCCGGCCAAGGCGTAGGAGGTGCGCGCATGAAGTGGACCGACTCCGAAGACATCGGCATCGCCCTGTTCGAGAAGTTCCCGCAGATCGATCCGCTGACCGTGCGGTTCACCGATCTGCGCGAGAAGGTGATCGCCCTCGAAGGGTTCACGGACGACCCCCACGCGTCGAATGAGCCGAAACTGGAGGCGATCCAGATGGCGTGGTACGAAGAGCACAAGGACGGGGACTAGAGATTCTGGAGACGGGATACGGGATCGTGCCGTCCGATTGCCGGTATCATGCGTCTCAACCTATATGCGGCGCGTGCTGGCGGCACTGCTCGCCACCCTCATCGGCTCGCAGCCGGCCGTGCTCGGGGCACGGCAGGGAGAGGCTGTGCCGCCGCAGACTTCCACGCAGCCTGCATCGAACGTCGACGCCATGGGCGTCGACCTCAACCGCATCAAGCGCGAACTGGCCTGGAAGCCGGCAAGAGCCGGCGCATCACCTCTCAAGCTGGAGTACTTCGTGGAAGTCATCGCGGAGGCTCCGCCGATCCTGCTGTTCCAGCCCGGGGAACTCTCAACCGGCCCGGCTCCGATGGGCGCGCCGACGCACAGGGACATGATCGACCACGTGACGCCGCTGGCATTCAAGTCGCCCTCCGTGCCGATCAGCACGATCGCCATCATCGGCATCCAGAAGCTCATCGAGCGTGAAGCCCGGATGGCCAGGGAACGACGCCTGGAAGAGGTCCGCCAGAAGAAGATCGATGAAGAGCGCGAACGCCAGCGCCGGATCAACGAGTCCATCGTTGTCACGCCGCCCAAGAGCGGTCCCGGGTTCTGAACCCAAACCCTGCACGCGTAGTACACTCGTCTGATGCGTATCACCGTAGCCCACAGCCCTGATTCCGACGATGCATTCATGTTCTACGGCCTGGCGAGCGGGCACGTCGACACCGGCGGACTCGATGTCGGCCATGTCCTGTGCGACATCGAAACGCTGAACCGCGAGGCCTTCGACGGGAAGTACGAAGTTTCCGCGGTCTCGTTCCACGCCTACGCCTACCTCCACGAGAAATACGTCCTGCTGCCGCACGGCGCGAGCATGGGCGAGAACTACGGGCCCCTCGTCGTCGTTCGGGAGGACGGCCCCGCCGATCTCACGGGTCTGCGCGTCGCGGTGCCGGGGCTGCTGACGTCGGCGTTCCTGGCGCTGAAGCTCTACAACCCGGCGCTCGACACCGTGGTGATGCCGTTCGACCAGATCCAGGAGGCCGTGCGGCGCGGCGACGTAGCGGCAGGCCTGCTCATCCACGAAGGGCAGCTGACCTACCAGGACGAAGGGCTCCGCAAGATCGTCGATCTCGGCGAGTGGTGGGCGGCGCGCACGGGCGGGCTGCCGCTCCCGCTGGGCGGCAACGTCATCCGGCGCGATCTCGGGCCTGACATGATTGCGAAGGTCAGCCGGATGCTGCACGCGAGCATCAAGCACGCACTCGACAACCGGGAGCAGGCGCTCGAGTATGCGCTGCAGTTCGGGCGGGGCCTCGACCGGGCGAAGGCGGACCGCTTTGTCGGGATGTACGTGAACAATCTCACGTTGGGTTACACCGACGCCAGCCGGCGCGCCGTCTCGCTGTTCCTCGACGAAGCCCACCAGAAGGGCATCATCCCCAACAAAGTCGCGGTCGAGTTTGCGTCGTAGGAACGGGCACGCGGCGGCTCCAACAGCAAGGGTCAGGCAGCAACAACAATGAACCGACGTGATTTCGTGGTGGGAGCCGTCACCGGCGCCGCGGCAACAGGCCTGGCCGGACTGGCGGGCGCGTTTCCTGCCAGGCGACTGGCGAGCGCGCAGGCAGCGGCCCCCGTGCCGGCGAAGCCGGCCGTTCCCGAACCGCTTCCGGCGCCGTCGAGCGACAGGAAGATCCCGGCATGCGATCCGGATGAGCCGTCACGCCTCTCGTTCGCGCAGGAGGGCGAGGACCTGATCCTGTTCAACCTCCTGCACCACGTGCTCAGGTTGAGCGCGCCGAGCTATCTCGACATCGGGGCCGGCGACCCGGTGCTCAGCAACAACACGTACCTGCTCTACAACACCGGCAGCCATGGCGTGCTCGTCGAGCCCAACCCGACCCTGGTGGAGAAAATCCGGCAGGTCCGCCCGAACGACGTCGTCGTCCAAGCGGGCGTTGGCGTGTCGGAGGTCACCGAGGCCGACTACTACGTCTTCCGCGACCACTCTCCGCTCAACACGTTTTCGCCGGAAGTCGTCGCCGAGCGTCGGCGAACCTCGAAGGTTGACCCGGTCGAGAAGGTCCTGAAGATGCCGCTCATCTCGGTGAACCGGTTGATCAAGGAGCACTTCACGGGTGCGCCGGACCTCCTGTCGATCGACGTGGAAGGCCTGGATTTCGACGTCCTGCGGTCGCTGGACTTCCGGAAGTACCGGCCGGCGGTCATCTGCGCGGAGACCAAGGGACCCGAGTTCTCGCACGACAACACGCCCATCGCCAGGCTGCTCAAGCCCCGCGGCTACATTGCCTGCGCCGGCTCGCTCTACAACACCATCTTCGTGGACGGGAAGCGCTTCAAGACGTAGCGACTACCAGGGCATGATGTCGGGGTGGAGGGCGCGGGCGAACGTCTGGGCTGTCACGACGACGCGCGGGCCAGGCACGACGAGTTCGCCGCCGTACAGCAGGTAGACACGGCCCGCCTTGACCGCCGGCACCGCGGACAGCGCAGTCCATGCCTTCCGCTCGCGGGCAATCGCCTCCGGGATTGGCGGCTCCGAGTAGTGCAGCTCAATGATGACCTCCGGCGCCTTGGCCAGGATCGTCTCCGTCGACACGAGCAGTGACTCCCGCTTTACGTCCGCGAACACGTTGGCGCCGCCCGCAAGCTCGAGCAGGTCGTGCAGGAAGCCAATCCCGCCGCTGGCGTTGATCGACCGCAGCGACTGAGGCTCGCGCCCTATCACGAGCAGCGTGCGCGGACGAGTCCCGCCCTTCAACCGCGTGCGGATCTCGCCCATCGCTCCGTCAATCGTGGCGGCGACTCTTCGGCCTTCCCCGGCAAGCCCGAGCCGGACGCCCAAATCGCGGATTCCCGCGGTGATGTCGGCCAGCGACCCGTGCCGGTAGACGTAGGTCGGGATGTTCGCGCGGCCGAGTTGGGCGATGAGGTCGGTCTGGCTTCCGTACACGACCACGAGATCCGGACGCAGCGACAGGATGCGCTCGACGTCCGGATCAAACAGGGCGCCGACCTTCGGCAGGTGCGCGACCTCCGGCGGGTACGTGTCGAAGCTGCTCACGGCGATCACGCGCGGCCCGGCGCCGATGGCAAACAGCGTTTCGGTGACCGACGGCACGACGGACACGATGCGCTGCGGGGGTGTTCCAGGGGGCTGAAGCCCCCGGGCCGCGACCTTCGTGTCCTGCGCTGCCGCCATCGACGCGGACGCCACCCACGTGCTCAGCAGCAGAGCGACGAGTCGGCCTGCCAGCGCCACGCGGGGCCGGCTGACGCCGACCCACACAGCTGATGTGCGACTCTCCGATCCCCGAACCCCGCTCGCTCCAACAGAGCCCGGCCCGATCCACTCAGGCGACGTCGGGAATCCTGAATCCCGACCGTCAGGACACGCGGTGTCGTGGCCCATCCTCGTGGCCCGACTATTCCGCCTCACGCAGGCCATGCAACCTTCTCCATTCATCGCTGTCTCACCAGCAACCACAGGAAGAATGGACCGCCCACGAGCGCGGTGATGATGCCGACGGGCAGCTCCACCGGTGCCATGGCCGTCCGCGCCAGCACGTCGCACGCCACGAGGAACGCAGCTCCGAAGAACGCCGACGCAGGCAGCACGATCCGGTGGTCGGACCCGACCATCAGCCGCACGAGGTGCGGCACGATGATCCCGATGAACCCGATCGGACCGCCCAGCGAGACGGCAGCGCCCGTGGCCAGCGACGAGCTGAAGAACGCAACACGCTGGACCAGCAGGACATTGACGCCTCGCGACGCGGCGGCGTCGGTGTCGAGGCTGAGGAGATTCAGCGGCCGCGGCAGCCACGCAAAGGCGAGCAACGCGACCAGGCACAGCGGCAGCGATGCCAGCAAGGGTCCGTAGCCTGCGATGTCCAGATCCCCCATCAGCCATCTCATCGTCCGCAGCGCCTCCGAGGAGTCGGCCAGGTACTGGACGAAGAGGATCAGCGCCGAGAAGAACGAGTTCAGCGTCACGCCGGCGAGGAGCAGCACATTGGTCGAGAACCCCTGGTGCCGGGCACGCGCGAGGCCGTAGACGATACCGATGGCGCCAAGCGAGCCGATGAAACTGGCGGCCGTCACGGCCGACACGCCCGCCATGGACAGGTGCAGCCGGAACGTGATCGCCAGCATCGCGCCCAGCGCGGAGCCGGCCGAGACGCCGAGCGTGAACGGCGTCGCCAGCGGGTTGCGCAGCAATGCCTGCAGGACCACGCCCGATGCGGCGAGTGTCGCGCCGACGAGGGCGCCGGCCAGCGCCCTCGGCAGCCGCGCGATGAAGAAGATCTGCGCGTCCACGTTGTCGGCGAATGGCAGGCTGCGGTCGAAGACGCGTGCGAGCCGGATCGGCGTCGTGCCAATCAGCGGCGCGCCCAGAACCGAGATGAATGCCAGGCCGCCGAAGACGAGCGTCCACACGGCCAGGCGGCGTCGGATGCTAGTCACGGTTGACCTTGCGGAGCGGGACGACGGTGAGGTGGCCGGCCGCGTGGTGCGGGTACACGTCGGCGACGACGCCGTAGAGCGTCTGAATGTTCAGGCTGGTCAGCGTGTCGTCGGTGGGCCCGGACTTCACGATCCGCCCGTCCGCGACCATGACGAGCGAATGACACAAGCCGGCAGCGAAGTTCAGGTCGTGGGTCGCCACCACGATGGTGAGGCTGCGATCGTGGTTGAGCCGTGTCAGCAGGTGCGCGATCTCGAACTGGTAGCCCACGTCGAGCGATGCCGTGGGCTCGTCGAGCAGCAGGATGTCCGCCTGCTGCGCGAGCGCGCTGG
>JAPKZP010000179.1 GCA_026393735.1 Acidobacteriota bacterium | reverse complement strand
GTGCGGGACCAACAACGCCGGCGCCACCGACCTCGGCAGCAACGAGTTCTGCGCGGAGATGATCAAGGCGCACGGCCTCGGCCCGCAGCACTTCTGGATGCCGCCGGCTGACGGCGCGAAGGCGGTCCAGCGCCGGCCGCTCGGCCGGTAGGCGCAGCGGGTTGAGCGCTGAACGAACGCGCGGATGATCGTGCAGACTGTCGTACCGCCCGAGACAACCACGGGTGGTCCTGAGCGCTGTGCCGTGATGAAACTGCAGAACGTCCCCAGACTCCTGCCGCGGTCGATAATCGTCACGACGGGCGTTGTCTGCCTGGCCTATTGCTACGGCGCGTTCATCTCCCTGGCGTGGGGCTACCACGACCTGGGGTTGAGCAACGACGCGCTGGCGAGCCTCATCTATCACGGCAAGCCCTTCTTCGTCTTCGAGCTTGGCGTCAATCACCTCTCGATCATCTTCAGCCCGTCGCTGTTCCTGCTGGTCCCGCTCTACGCGTTCAGCCAGAGCCAGTTCCTGCTCGTCGCGGCCGGCGCGATCGGCGTGTTCATCGGCGCGTGGTACGCGCTCCTCATGCTGGAGTGTCTCGCGTCGCGCGCGCCGGAACCGTGGAGCGACGCGGAGCGCGCGGTCTTCTCCTGCACGCTGGTGCTGCTGGCGTGCTGGGGAACGTTCACGTGGAACGTGATCACGTCGACGCATTTCGAGGCGTTCTTCATCCCGTGCGCCACGGCGACGCTGTTCCACGTGCTTAAGGGCAGTCGCCTGCGGACCATCCTGCCGTGGTTTCTCCTGGCACTGGGCATCAGGCAGGACGGCGGGTTCTTCCTGGCCTTCTTCCTGTTGAGCCTCGTGTTTCTGCCGCAGGCTGTCGTGGCCGATCGCAGGCGGTTTCGATGGAGGGTGGCCACGCTGGTCGTGTGCAGCCTGGCCTACACGGTCGCGACGGCGAAACTGGTGCCCTGGTGGTTTGGCCTCGACCCGGACGGCCAGGCCCGTCGACTCTGGCAGCACTACGGCGGGTCCTTCGGGGAAATCGCGCTGACGATGGCGCGATCGCCCTGGCGCGTGCTTGGCGACTGCCTGTCCGCGCCGGGCTTCCGATTCCTCAACCACTCACTGTTGTGGCTGTCGTGGCTGAATCCCCTGGTCGGGGCGGCCACCAACATCCCTGGCGCCCTGTACTACACCACGTCGACCCCCGAACGACAGCGGCTGTGGTGGTACAGCGCAGCGATGCTGCTGCCCGGGATGTGGGTGGGCGTCGCGGCGGGCCTTTGCCGGTGTCAACAGTGGTGGCGCTGGTGCGAACGCGCGCTGCGCGTGGGACGTCGTGGATCGGTGGTGGCGGCGGCAGCCCTGCTGGTGATGGCCGCGTCGGCGCCGTGGATGACGCGACGGGCATCGACGTCGATCCCCCTCGAACAGGTTGTGAACGTGGACGCATGGCGGACCGGGGCACGCGTGCGCGGTTTCGCCTCGCAGAACCTGGCACGATGCGCCGACGTGACAACGGTGTCCACAGACCTCCGGAGCCTGGCGGTCATCCCCAATCGCTACGGCAAGTTCCTGCCGGCCAACTACCGGCGCGCCGACGCGGTGCTGGTCGTCCCGGGAGGCGATCCCGCCGTCTCGGGCTTCAAGAGCATGGACGGGTTTCTCGCGAAAGTCAGCGGCGACGATCTGTTCGAGCTCAAGGTCGGAAAGATGGGGATGATGCTGTTCGTTCGAAAAGGACTCTGCGCACACTGAGGGCCCGAAAGGCGCGGGGCGCTATTCGAACCACTCGAGTTTGCCGCGCAGTCCGACTACGTCGCCGACGACGATCAAGGCCGGCGCTTGGACGCCCGCCTTCGCGGCCCTGGCCGCGATCTCCTCGAGGGGCGCGACGATGGTGTGCTGCGCGTCGGTGGTGCCGTGCGCAATGACCGCGACAAGACACCTGGCGTCGCGGCCGTGCTCGATCAGCCGCGCCGCGATCGCGGCGAGATTGTCGAGCCCCATGAACACGACCAGCGTGGCCGCCGCGGGCGCATAGCGAGGCCAGTCCACCGGCGATGGGCTCGTCGAGCTGTCGTGCCCGGTGAGGAACACGACTTCTCCCGCGACGCCGCGATGCGTGAGTGGAATCCCGGCGTAGGCGGGCACGGCGATGCCGGCCGACACGCCGGG
>JAPKZP010000449.1 GCA_026393735.1 Acidobacteriota bacterium | reverse complement strand
TCCGACGTATCCACATACCCTTCGCCGTTGAACGACTCGTAGACGTACTGCCGTACACCTTCCTGGATCTCGTCGAATGCGTCCTTGCCCCGGCGATCGCCCGTGAGCAGCCACTGCAACGCGTAGCCCTGGCTCCAGGTGTGGCTCGGCCGCCCTCCGCCGAAGCAGTTGTCCGGATTGTCGTGCGACGGCCGATCTTCCCAGTTCTTCTGGTAGTTGAACGCGGGACCGTCTGCGCCCGTGTGATAGATGTCAAAATCGATCTCGTGGCGGGCAAAGACGCGCGCCGCGTCGGCGAACCCGAGGTAGCCGGTCCGCATGAACTGGAGGAACATCCCGTACGACCAGTCGTAGTGGTTGGAGGACAGGGTGCCGCATCCGTTGCCGTCCCAGCGCAGGTCGCCGTAGTCGTTCCAACTCGCCAGGTCGCGGCTGAGGTGCCCCCAGGCCGTCATGCCTGTCAGGCCCGGAGGGTTCTCCACCGCCGAGCTATCGACCTTCGCGCGCTGGATCCGTTCGAACCGATCGAAGTCAGCCTGTCGGTCGGCTGCCTGGCCGCTGACCGGCAGACCGATGCGTCCCCAGGCCCGGGTGGAAGCGTAGTAGTCCGGCGAGGCGGCCGCGAGTGGACGCGGCGGCGCGTCGCCGCCCAGTAGCGTGCCGTCGGCCGCGAACCGGGTGGTCCGAACATTCGTGGATCCACTCGCCGGCACGACCGTCTCCCACGTCTTCTCAACGCCGCTGCCGAGATGGTAGCTTCCGCCAGCGCCGAGCAGCGTCGCCGACCCGAACCCGGCGCCCGTCAACACCACGTCCTCTTGTCTGGGCTGACCGTCTCCTCCCGCATCCCACCCGAACGAGTTGTTGTTCCGGAAGGTGAGCCAGACACGAGCTTCGTCCTTGCCCCGGAAGAACACCAGGCGCGCGAGGAACCGGTTGAGATTGTTCCGGAGCAGCGGACCTCCACTGCGCTAGACCCCTTCGACCCTGACGACGACCTTCATCGGGCCCTGCTCTTCGATGGTCCAGTTCGTCGGAACCGCCTGGTAGTTCGCGCCGCCGGACTGGACCTGAAAGCTCTGGCCCCTCACGAGGAATTCGGCCTTGTTGAACAGGAATGTCGCGGCCTGCGTGTTGACGGTGAGGGTGTTCGCGTCGTTCGCGACAGTAATGCCTGCGACGGCCTGCGGCCGGATCCCGGTCTGGAGTGTGAAGGATCTCGAGCCCGACGCCGGCAAATCCACCTGGAAGTCGAGCAGAATCCAGCGGACACTGCCGTCCGGCTGACGGGTTCGGCCGGTTTGGCCACTCCCTCACGGTTCGTGACCGTGGGCGGGACGTCAATCCCGCGAGCCTGCACGGCGGAGACGCCGAGGACCGCAAAAGCCACGCCGAGACAGAGGACCGCGCGTTTCATCCTATGACCTCCGGCTCTATTGAGAAATGGCGGCGCGAAGATGTGGAGGCGGCGGGAACCACTCACGGACGCGACATGAAACAGCGGAGAACGAGATCATGCAAACGTTCCAGCGGGGTGAGTATACACCTGGCGCGGGCCTGTCGATGGGCCTTGCCTTCGCGACGTGCCTCACTCGAAGCGATAGATGTGGATGTCGCCCTCGTGGGCGATTTCGGCGAGCGACGCGATGCCCGTAATCGCGTCGAATGCCGCCTGCCCGTGGCGGCCGGCGAAGGCGTCCCGGTGGATGATGATGTACTTCACGCCGCGGGCGTGCAGCGCCTCGAGCGCCTCGAATTGCGGGAAGCTCTGCAGTTCGGACCAGGCCTGCAGGTAGCTGACCGGCACGAAGCCGCTGTAGCCGTTGATGAGCGGTTGCCAATGCCGCGTCGAGTTGAGCATGTAGGTGGCGTTGGCGTAGATCGACCGTCGGTCGTAGATCGGGAACTCGACGGTGACGCCCCGTGGCCGTGACGCAAGCGCGTCGTACACGGCGGGAATCCCGCCGAACACGCGCCACCCGATCGG